>CAZQAI010000109.1:0-5576 GCA_964591305.1 uncultured Clostridium sp. | reverse complement strand
AGACGGATCCACGGAATGTCTGTTTCCTCCGTGATGCGGTGAAGCAGCTCCGCCAGTGCAAAATGTCCGTACAGATCCTTTCCGTACCGTGTGATGTCCTGGGCAATGACAGTCAACTCCCGCACGCCCAGGCCTGCCAGCTCCTTCGCTTCAGCTACAAGGCTTTCGATAGGCCGGGAGCGGAACCGCCCCCGGATAGCTGGGATGGCGCAATAGGCACAGCGATTGTCGCACCCCTCGGCAATCTTGAGGTAGGCGGCATATTCCGGCGTGGTCAACACCCGGTCGCCGCCCAAGGTAACGCAGTTCTTGTCCTCAAAGGAACGGTACTTGTCGGCAGCGGGACAATTCCGCCTGCGTACCTGTGCCTCCACGGCCCGGACCGCCTCCACAATGCGGTGAATGCTGCCTACACCCAGCAGCGCGTCCACCTCCGGCATTTCTTCAAAAATCTGCTCCCGATACCGCTCAGCCAGACAGCCGGTTACAATGATTCCCTTGAGCGAGCGGTGTTCCTTAAGCCAAGCGACATCCAATATGTTGTCAATGGCTTCCTTCTTAGCACTTTCAATGAAAGCGCAGGTATTGACTATGATGATGTCCGCCTCAATGTCCTCCGGGGTGATCTCATACCCCGCCTCTGCCACCTCCCGGAGCATGACCTCCGTATCCAGCTGATTCTTTGGACAGCCAAGGGAAATGAATCCGATTTTCATACTGTATGTTGATATCCTTTCCTGCAGACTCTGCAGGAGCCTGCTATACATACTGAACCAGTATCTATTTTATCACAAAGGAATCCGCCTGTCAAGACATTTTTTCGCAGGCCGCCGGTTGGTCATTGTTCACAATAAAGTCGCAATTTATTCGGAATGAGGTCATATTTATGTGGATAATATATAAGTATAGATATGTCGTTGCTCTTAGGAGATTATAGGGTTCATGGGTTCGGGTGCTTCTTCTGTGAAGCCCTAGGCAGCTATCCGATCACATCGGTTGCACTGTACTGCTCTATGATTTAATGCCGTTTCAGCATGCAAGAAAGGAACCGATTATGCAGAAAAAATTACGTAAGTCCCTTTGCCTCGCCCTGTGTGCGTTTTTGTTGGTGGGCACCATTCTTGGGATGTCCTCCTGCGGTGACGACGAAGGCCCCGTCAAAACACCTGGGGAGGGAACCAATCAAGAGGAGTCCGGCGAGGTCATTGACCCCTTTGCCAATGTTAATTACAACGGCCGGGCATTCCGTGTCTACACCAGCACCAATGTCGCTTCCTACGGCATGGGCAACTCCAATTTCCTGATCCAAGGCGTTGAACAACAGGACGGAACACCTGTCAACGATGCTGTGGTTCAACGGAATTTCATCGTGGAAGAAAAGCTGGGGGTCGATCTTGTGTTCACAGAACTCGATGTGGACTACAACAATGTGTTTGATAAGATCCGCACACTGGTCACCTCCGGTCTGGACGAGTACGATCTGGTCATCAACGACCTGTACCCGTTTGCCAACCTGTCCATTGAGGGCAACTTCCAGAACGTGCTCTCCGAGGACTGCGAATTTGACTTTGACCAAAACTACTGGTACAAGGACTACATGGATGACCTGTCCATGGTGGAAGGCTATCAGTATATTCTGGCCGGCGACTACTTCATTGACATCATCCGCTCCGCCCACTGCCTGCTGTACAACAAGGACATGTACATGGAGCATTATCAAACCGATCCCAATGAAGTATACACATGGGTGGAGAACTATGAGTGGACCTATGAAAAGCTCAACGAAATGGTCACCGATACATATATCGACAAAAATCTGAACGGCAAGGTGGATTACGGCGATCAGTTCGGCATGATGGTGCTGGAATGGTGGGGTTCCTCGATTGGCTATGTGGTCAGCGCCAACCCCGGGTTCATTGCACGCAATGAAGATGGGAGCATCACGCCTGTTCTCGGGGAGAACAGCCGTGCTGATGACCTGGTAGAACGCCTGACCGAATTGTGGTACAACGACAGTGTCTGCGTGGGACTCACCACTGACCAGAAGATACTGCAGGACTTTACCGAAAACCAGTCTCTTGTCTGCGATTATCAGCGGCTGGGCTCTCTGGAAAACCCATTACTTCGTGACATGACGGCGGATATGGGTGTGCTTCCCTACCCCATGCTGTATGCCACCGACAAGCAGTACACCACCGCGACCCACGATACCACCGAAGTGGGGGCCATCCTGATGACCAATCGGGATCTGTCCTTTACCAGTACTGTCACCGAGGTTCTCTGCCGGGAGACAGCGAATGTTCTGATGCCCAAGTACTATGAGGGAGCACTGCAGATTCAATATGTCAAAGACCCCTACGCAGCTACCATGATCCAGATCATCCACGACAATTTCCGCAACTCCTTTATTCTGGCCTATAATAATGCCACCGGAAGCCGGATGCTCAACGTCTTCTCTGAGGCGGTTCAGAATAAACGCGCCTTCTCCGCTACCTACACCTCGGCAACCCAACGGCAGATGACACGTACCGTGAAAAGGCTGGTTGATAATTACATCGAAAATAACAAGATTGTCTGACACCCGCTTGACGCTGTCGTATGAAGCGGCAGCCTTCAAAAGGGGCGGCTCCCGACCGCCTCTTTGACGCGGCATTTAATGCGGCATTTAATCGGATCTGCCGGGCTGGCTCACGTTTCGTGATACAGCCCGGTTTTCTGTTTTGGCGGCTTTGTTAATTTCTTTGAATATTTTGGAAATTCTGTTTTCGCATGTTCATTCCCTTGACTTTGTAGTAGGAGTGTTGTATAATAACGGTGGTATTTTGGGTTGCCTCACGGCGTGCAGCCCCGTCAGGCTGACAGCTGTCAGCCCTGACCCTGCCCGGCTGACAGCTGTGTTCCGGGCACCCGAATGTCAACACAAAGGAGTGATGACCAACCTCATGACCCTCCATCCAGTGAAAAGCAGCTATCTTTCAAGCATCAGACGCAACATCCCTCTGGATGCCCTGGCCGGGCTATGCTGCGGATTCACTTTTTTCTTTATTCGGGCCCTATGATATTTACGCCGGGAACAAGACCGAATTTCTGTTCGGTTATGCCGACTTCGGACTCTGGACCCTGCTCGCTGCCGTGGCCGTATCTCTGGTCTTGTTCGTTATTCTGACATTGACGCCGGGTAAGGTCTTCTCTGTCCTGTTCGGTCTCTTCTTCTGGCTGGCCCTGATGGGGTATGTGCAAGGCACCTTTCTCAATATCGGCCTCAACTTTTTACGCGGGGACGGCAACGCAGCAGGCCCCGGGACAGGATATCTCGTTTTCAACACAATTCTGTGGATCGTGACAGGCACTATCTGCATATGGGGTGCCTTGATCATGAAGAAGCATACCATCATCCGCACCGCCGCCACCATACTCATGATCATGATTCTGGGAATGCGGCTGGCCGGATGCCTGTCGCAGCTCGGACATGTATGGAGCGACAGTGAACCCGCCGCATCACAAGCTTCCGCTGAATCGCAAGTTCCGGCCGAAGGAGCAGACGGCATCGATATCGGAGAGGCCGCTCTCCAAGAACAAGATCAGGCCGATGCGAAAGAAGGAAAAATATATCTCTCCACCAAGGGCCTGTATGATGTGGCGGGTGGGAAAAACATCATCGTCTTCATCATTGACCGCTTTGACAGACGGTATTATGAGGAAATTGTGGAACATGAGCCGGACTTCTTTACCAAGCAAGAGGAACTGCGGGGCTTTACTCTGTTTCAGGATAATGTGACGCTCTACTCCCGCACCTATCCGGCCGCCTGCTCCATGATCACCGGTGTGGATCATGTGGATCACAGCGGTAAGTACTTTGGCTGGACGGCAGATCAGTATTTCGCGTATGCATACACCACTCCGATTTTCTGTCCGATCTCAAAGCCAACGGCTACAGCATCCGCCTGTATATAGATTCCTATTACGGTTATCGGGACGGTGCTCCCCTTGTGGGTCAGGCCGACAATGTGTGCAGCGCCGACAGATATGTCATATCCGACACCGAAAAGCTGGTGGGTAACATGTTGGCGCTGTCCGCCTACCGATACCTGCCTCTGATTATCAAGCCTGTGGTCACCGTCACCACCGCCTCCTTCAACTGCACAGTGCAGTATACAGGCGATTATCCTGCATATGTCACCAAAGATTATGAAGTCTTTCAGACTCTAAAGAAAAACGGACTGTAGGTGGATCAAACTGAAAAAGCCTTCCTCTTCATTCACTTGTCCGGCTCGCATACCCCTCGCCGCATGGATGAAAACGGAAACTATAAAAGCAACACCACCGTGGAGCAGGCTACCCGTGGCTGCTTCCAGCTCATTCGCATGTATATCGATGAGCTCAAACGGTTGGGCGTATACGATGATGCCACCATCCTGATTACACGGGTACCTGTATAAGTAAAGGGGAATGCGTATGGATACTGTCATGTATTACGTCTGTTACCCATTGGGCTACCTGATGAAGTGGTGCTGGGAACTGCTGAACAATTATGGCTTGGCCATCATTTCCTTTACTCTGCTGACCAAAATTCTTCTCCTCCCCTGTCGGTGTGGGTTCATAAAAACTCCATCCGCATGGTGGAAATTCAGCCAGACATCAACCTCATCAAGGCCAAATTCTACGGAGACAAGGAACGTATCGCCGAGGGGAAGGCCAACCTGTACAAACGGGTGAAATACAATCCTCTCGCCTCGGCCATCCCGCTCATTGTACAAATCTTTCTGTTGATGTGCGTTGTGTACATCATCAAAGCTCCGCTGACGCATATCCTTCATCTGGACAACTCCACCATTCAAACACTGGCTGCTTCCTTAGGCTGCGACCCACAGGAGGAGCAGCTGATGATGGTTCACCTGATCCAGTCAGGCGCCTACACCGGGGAGATCACAGCTGCCATTGCACCGGCGCTTGATGCTATTCACAATCTCAATTTATCCTTTTTGGGCATTTTTCTGGATGTGGAACCTTGGGGTACATGGGGCCTGTATATTCTGGTACCTGTGGTGGCCGGTTTGTCTGCCCTGCTTCTCTGCTTCGTGCAGAACGCCATCAATGTGCTTCAGGCAGAACAAAGCAAGCTGAACAAGTACGGCATGACCGTACTGTCGGTGGGTATTTCCCTGTCATTAGGCTTCTTTGTGTACAGCGGCGTAGCCCTGTACTGGGTAGCCAGCAATCTGCTGGCCATTGTCCAACAGCTGATTCTCAATGCCGTGATCAGTCCGAAAAAGCATGTGGACTATGCGGCGCTGGAGGCCAGCCGGGAAGAACTGCGACGGATTGAATCCCTGGACGGAGGCAAAAAGAAGGACAAACAGTCCAAACTCAACGCCAAAAGGGAAAAGCAGGACTACAAGAGGTTCTTCAAGATTGTCAACAAGCATATCGTCATATACTCTGAGCGCAGCGGGTTTTATAAGTACTTCTCTGCCATCATCGACGGCTTGCTGACCCGCTCCAACCTGACCATTCATTATGTGACCAACGACCCGGATGATGCCGTCTTTACCCTCACCGAAAGCAACCCCCGTATC
>CAZQAI010000108.1:5228-5620 GCA_964591305.1 uncultured Clostridium sp. | reverse complement strand
CCGAGGAATCTCCCGCCGCTTGGGACTACTCCGGTCTGAGGGCTGAGCTGATGGGGTATTTGTGCGGGGACGATGACTTCCGTTATACGGAGGAGCAGCTGAAGACACTCGCCCGGGAGGATATTCTGAAAGAGCTGAATACCCGGGCTGATCAACGTTTGGCTGAGCGGGAGGACATGTTCGGCACCGATACTTTCCATGAGGTGGAGCGAGTCATCCTGCTTCAGAACGTGGACAGAGCCTGGATGGATCATATTGACGCTATGGATGAATTAAAGGGTGATATCGGCCTTCAGGCATATGCTCACCGGGATCCTGTAACCGAGTACCGTATGGTGGGTGCCGACATGTTCGATGCCATGGTAGCCGAGATCCGGGATAAAACCGTGCGG
>CAZQAI010000108.1:0-5218 GCA_964591305.1 uncultured Clostridium sp. | reverse complement strand
ATGCTGTTGACCGTGATCCCGAAGCCGAAGGAAGAGATCAAGCGTGTTCAGGTGGCTAAGCCCCTGACCGAAGGATTTGAGGGCAACGGACAGAAGGGGCCGGCAAAAAAGGTAATCGTCACACAGCGTCGGGCAACAGCCAAAGTGGGACGCAATGATCCCTGTCCTTGTGGCTCAGGAAAGAAGTATAAGAACTGCTGCGGTTCGGCTACAGCGGGGAAGAATAGCAATGGGTAAGTAGGGAGTAGTCTGAAAAACAGCTTTTCGGACGGAAAGGAATGGTCATCCTATGGGTTTTGGACTCATGCTGTGCGGATATTTCATCCTCGTATTTATGTCTTTCGGTACGGGGGAATACAGCTTTGCTGCCTACCTCGTGGGGGGGGTCATCAGCTTCATGGCAGCCGGACGGTTGTATGAGTACAAGCATCGCTTTGCTCTCACCGCTGTCACCTCGGCACTTTGGATATTGAGAGGACTGTATGGAGGGCTTGTGTGCCTGGATACCCTGTTTTTATGGGGAGTTCCGGCATTTTCGGGAACAGACAGCCTTCTTGTCAGCAGTCTGGATTTCGGACTGACCTTGCTGCACACCCTTTTCCTGCTGTGGGGGATATATGAGTTGGCCCGACAAGTGGAGGTGGACAGCATTCGCGCAGGGGCAGTACGCAATGTCATGATGGTTGCTGTCTGGGCCACGGGACAGGCTGTCCTGGTGCTGTTTCCCTCTGTGGCTGCTTTTGAGGATCAGACCATTACCAAGATCATCATGCTGTATCAGCTGGTATGCTACTTGTTCAATGCCTGGCTGCTTTTCCGCTGTTACCAGCTGATCTGTCCGGTAGGAGAGGAAATGGGACGGGACAGAAAGCCATCTCGCTTTGCCTTTGTCAATCGAATGCATGACAAAATGGATGCCAATGTCGATCGGGCCCTGGAAGAAAGTCTGGCATACCGGGAAAATAAAAACCGCAAAAAGAGCGGGCAGGTAAACAGGACACATAAAAAGAAAAAATAATGTTCCGGCTTGATCGGTCATATGTGTAGAAGGGATGATGAGTATGAAATCAAATGGAAAGAAAGCAAATCAATACTTGGGCTTTGGCTTTCTTGGAGCCGGTGCCTGCTTCCTTTTTGATCCCTTTGTCAGTGTGTTTGATGTCCTACCGGACTGGATTGGCTACCTTCTCATTCTGCATGGCCTTTCCCGTTTGGCATGCCTGGACGGCTATGTAGAACAAGCCTGCCGCCAATTCCGCCGCCTTCTGATGCTGTCAGCTGCTCGGTTTGTGTCCGTTTTTGCTGTGTTTGGATTGACATCCGCCAATGAGCACGGTGTGGCCCTGCTGCTTTGTACTTTTGGCCTGGCTGTTCTGGACATTTGCGTTCTCATACCTGCCTGGAATGAATTAGGAAAGGGCTTGTCTCTGCTGGCTGCTCTTCACAACGGAACAGCAGCACTGGCTTCCACAGGTAGGGGAGACCGTGAAACATCCTATAGTATAACCGATCGCATGGTGTCTATAACCCTGGTTTTTCTATGCGTAAAGGAAGCGTTGGCTCTCCTTCCGGAGCTAAGCGTGCTGTTCAGTACGGTCGGAGGTGCCGAAGGCGGCGGACTTTGGAACAGCCTGTATCAATATATTGGCCTTTTCAGGGGAATGTGTGCACTTGCAGCTTTGGTGCTCGGAATTGTATGGCTCTGCCGGATGCTGAGGTATGGAAAAGCGCTCAGGGAGGATGATGTATTTTTCAGTTCACTTGGGGAGGCATATGATTCATATGTCCAGCTTCATCCAGGCCTGTATCACAAACGGAATATACGCCGAGCTGTGCTGTGGTTGTCCTTAGGTGTTTTCCTCATGGTAGATTTTTACGCAGATGGGATCAACCTTCTGCCGGATGTTCTGGCAGCTGTCTGTTTCCTGATTGCCATGTGGACTTTTCGGAAACAGGCGAACAGTGTCAAACCCATTGTCGTGGGTTTAGCCGTCTTCATACCGGTCAGCCTGCTTGTCTCGGTCTGGCAGTCATACATCCTACATGATCTGGCGATCAGCGGCGGCTCCCGTTTTACCTTTATGGAGAATGCGGCTCGTCTGACACGTGATCCGGACTCTTTGAGAAGTTTTTACCTTATGTGTGCTGCACTGTTCGTAGCTCAGTTAATCCTGGCATGTGTCCTGTTCGGAATGTACCGGATACTCTGCGGAGTGATTGACCGACATGCCGGATTGTCAGCCACGGTTGCTTCAGATTGTGTGGGTTCGGCACATACAGACCTGAAGAAGAGATTACTGGCTGTTACAGCTTATGGTATGGCCTGTGAAGCCTTTTCGATCATTTACATGGTCACCTTGCCGTATGCATTGAATACGGCCATGGAGTTGTTTGGTTTTCTGGATATCATCCTGCATATTGTGTACGGTATTCTCTTTGTGTATGAGACAAGGAAGATCCTGCAGGAGATCGCCTGAGTACCGACGCTTTACACACAGCTTTTGCATAGAAAGGCATCCGGCGGGTGATACTGTATACAGACAAGGTTGACGTTCCCGAATGGGTACGTACCTTGCCACAATACAGGGGTGCGGCAAATGGCACTGGCGATGCCTGTGCAGGATGCCGGCTCCATACAGAAAAGGATGGTTTTTCACCATGCAGAACCAGAATAACCAGAATCAGAACCGCAATCAGCAGAGTCAGAACCAGAACCAGAATCAGAATCAGAATCAGAACCAGAATCAGAACCAGAATCAGAACCAAAACCAGAATCAAAATCAGAACAAGAATCAGAAGAACCAGATGGAAGACGACTGAGACAGCCACAGACGTGGTTGTGCAGTGGGTTCATTCGTACCGTTTGGGTGTTTACTGTAACAGCAGTGTCATGACATGCGGCCTTACGTCAACCCTGTATGAATCTGGATGCGTTGCTTGATGGGCATCGGAGCATACAGGCTCCGATTGGCCGATGACCGGTCGCCGGGTCAGGTACGCACGGGCTGGCTCTTTTATAAGGGCCAGCCCCTCACAGTCAGCGGCCTGAAACCGCTGATGAGCGATCTTCCCCGTGGCCTTTTTGATAAAAGGAAAGGAATGTCTACATATGGATACCAATTTGAAAATGAGATACCTGGCTGCCAAGCGGGCCCTCTTCGACAAAGCTTATCATGACCTGAATGAGAAACAACGGGAGGCGGTCTATACGACAGAAGGCCCCCTTCTGATTCTTGCCGGGGCAGGGAGTGGGAAGACCACCGTGTTGGTACGCAGAATGGCTCACATCATCAAATTCGGACAGGCCTATCACTCTGATACCGTCCCGGTCAACCTGACTGAAGCCCATGTGGCCGACCTCGAACAGGCAGTGAATCTGACATGCACCGAGGCGGAGGCTATTCTGCCGGAGTTCATCGAATCTCCCTGCCCTCCATACCGCATGTTGGCTATTACATTTACGAATAAGGCCGCCCAGGAGATCAAGACGCGCCTGGCGTCGCAGTTTTCCGATGACACAATCGCGCAGGGCATATGGAGCGGTACCTTCCATGCCATCTGCCTGCGTATATTACGCCGGTATGGAGATCGTATCGGTTATGGTTCCAACTTTACCATTTACGATACCGAGGATCAGAAAAAGGTGATCGCAGCTGTCATAAAACAGTTGAACATGGACGAGAAGCAGTTTCAGGTCAAGTCTGTTCTGAGCGCCATCGGGTGGGAAAAGGACAGACTACACACCCCCCAGGACACGCTGCAGGCTGCCGGAGCTGATTACAGGGCAGGGAAGATTGCCGCCATCTACAAGGCGTATACAGACCAATTAACCAATTCCAACGCAATGGATTTTGACGATATGATCATGCAGACAGTGCGCCTTCTCCGAGAGAATGCGGATATTCTTGCTTTCTATCAAAGGAAGTTTCTGTACGTCTGTATTGATGAGTATCAGGACACCAACCTGGCGCAATTTGAATTGGCGACCCTGCTATCGGGCGGTACAGGCAATCTGATGGTCGTGGGGGACGATGACCAGAGCATCTATAAATTCAGAGGAGCGACTATAGAAAACATTCTGAACTTTGATACCCATTTCAAGAACACCACTGTGATCAAGCTGGAACAAAATTATCGATCCACGAAAACAATTCTGGATGCCGCTAACCGAGTGATCGCCCATAACGAAGGCCGAAAGGGTAAGACTCTTTGGACAGCCGGCGAGCAGGGCGAGAAAATTGTTCTGCGCACCACCGAGGATCAGCTGGGAGAATCCCGTTCTATTGTGGATACCATTCACCGCCTGATGAGCACTTCAGTCGCAGATGGTGAAGATTCAACCGCCTCACCCAGACATTATCGTGATTTTGCCATACTTTATCGAACCAATTCCCAGTCAAGCTCGGTGGAACGGGCTCTTGCCAAGAGCGGTATTCCCTATCGGATGCTGGGTGGTACCCGGTTTCACGATCGCAAGGAGATCCGAGATGCCATGGCGTACCTTCAGCTGATTTACAATCACAGTGACAGGGAACGTCTGCTTCGTATCATCAATGAGCCCCGCCGTAAGATCGGAGACAAGACTCTTGCGGCTGTCGGCATCATCGCAGGCGAACAGGGGTGTTCCTTGTTTGAAGTGATGGATCGTGCCCATGATTATCCTGCTCTGGCCCGGTCATCTCAGGCCCTGTCCGGCTTTGCCAGCCTGATACATGAATTGACCCGTTTGTCACAGAGCGTCAGTTTACCGGAACTTTTAGATGCTGTCATGGTAAAAACAGGATACGCACGTATGCTGTTGGAAGGCGGCGAGGTAGAGCGGGAGCGGATTGAAAACATCAATGAGCTCAGATCCAATCTGATGGAATATACCGAGAAGAATGAGAACCCCACACTAGCGGGCTTTTTGGAAGAGACAGCTTTGGTGGCTGACGTGGATAAGTATGATGAGACAGCTGATGCCGTAGTGCTCATGACAGTGCACAGTGCAAAAGGACTTGAATTTCCGGTTGTCTTCCTGCCGGGTATGGAGGATGGCATATTTCCCGGTATGCAAAACATTATGGGACAGCCGGAGGACATGGAAGAGGAACGCCGCTTGGCCTATGTGGCTCTCACGAGAGCCAAGGAACGGGTATACATCCTGCATGCCAAATCCCGGATATGGTTTGGACAGACGGTGTACAATCCCGTCTCGCGGTTTGTAGAGGAAATCCCA
>CAZQAI010000107.1:0-5625 GCA_964591305.1 uncultured Clostridium sp. | reverse complement strand
CGCTGCGTTGGCGAGTTCAGACAGTTGCGCTGTTTACAGACGCCAATCCTTCAGCATGGCCTGCAGAAGGTCACACAGTGCCTGATAATCATCGTACAAGGCCACATTGGATGCGCTGTGTGCATATCGCACAGGCACGGACAGAGATGCACACTTCACGCCCGCCATAGAACGCTGGACGGCTCCGCCATCCGTCGTGTCGGCAGCGCCCTGTTTGATTTGGTACTTGATGGAATTTTCATCGGCCGCTGTCATGGCGAAGCGGGTCAGTCCCGCATCATACAACGCATTTCGGTCAGCCAAAGCCAGCACACAACCGCCGCCTACCTCTGCCACCCGGCTGGCAGGAGCAGCGTCCGGCAGATCGTTGACAGCTACGGCCTCCAGGATGAGCGCGATGGTCGGATCGACGGCAAATGCAGCCGCAGAAGCACCGGAAATGCCCACCTCCTGGTTACAGGTAAAGGAAAAATACACGTCGCAGGGCAAGTCAAATTCGCCACGGAACAGCCACCGAGCGGTCTCGATCATGGCTGCACAACCCAATCTGTCGTCCAGAGCCTTGCCCTTCATGAAACGCTTGTCCTTGCCAAAGGTGACAAACTCCGAATCAAAGGTGCCAAAGTCGCCGATCTGAGTCAACCCTGCTCCCTCTTCCGCGTCTCTTGCTCCCACATCAATATACATTTTGCTGATCGGAGTTGCCCGTTTCCGCTCCTCCGGTGTTTGCATATGGATAGCCTTTGAGGCAATGACGCCTTTGACTGTGTGGGTCTCATCTCCCAGTAAGACATGGCGTCCGCAAAGCACCCGGGGATCAATCTGTCCGATGGCAGAAAATTTGGCATATCCCTCCTCGGTGATCTCCCTGACCATGAGCCCTACCTCGTCCATATGTGCGCAGATCATCAAACGGGCCGGAGAGGCAACGTCATAATCCATGCCCCGTCCCTTGATTCTGACATGAAGGTTCCCGGCCTTGTCCTCAGCCATCTCATGACAGTCATGCCCGATCTGTTCTTTGATCAACGCACGGACACCATCCTCGCATCCAGACGGACCAAAGGCCTCAGACAGCTGTCGAATCAGCTCTATTCCTTCGTATTTTTTCATGCTCCGAACACCTCCGCAATTTCTTTTGACCGGATAAATGCCTTCGCAAGGGTCGCCAGTGCTTTGGCATCCTCTGTGGCCAATACCTCAACTGCTGAGTGCATGCTCTTGATGGGCATACTGCAAAGCACCGTGGGGATTCCCTGCGCGACATTATTCAGCACGTTTGTATTGGTGCCTGTATTACCGGGACATGACTCCATCACATACGGAATCTTGTATTCCCGACACAGATCCGCCGTCATACGAGACAGCTTGCGGTTGGTGAGGGCAGAACATCCCACTGCAACCCCGCTGCCCATAGGAGACAGGGAACGGTCTTCTGCGTCCGGAATCTTGGCCTGTGTCACATCCATGCATAAGGCATAATCGGGCCGGATGTTGAATCCGGCAATCCGGGCCCCGCACGAATTGGTTTCCTCATAGGCCGAGAAAAGGAAGTATACATCTCCCGCCAGCTCATGGGTTGGTACTGCATCTATGCCGAAAACAGCGCAGGCTCCGCAGGCTTTGTCATCAAACGCTTTTCCGCACAACCGCCCCCCGGCCAGTTCGGTATACACCGGTTTGAAGCCAACCGGCGTTCCCAAAGGTACCAGCTCCTCCAGTTCCTCCTTGGAGTACCCGGTGTCGATCAGCATTTCTGTGATGGGCTTGAGCTTTTCGGTATCTCCGACAGGAAGCAGATGCGTAGGTGTGGAAGCTACCACGCCGAACAGGGTCTCTTTTCCATAGATAACCACCTCGCCGGCAGGCAGAATACGGGTGTCCACCCCGCCGTAATTGACGACCGACAGAAATCCTCCGTCCCGGATGCCGTTGACCATCATGCCCACTTCATCCAGATGTGTGTCGATCAGAATTTTCGGCGCTTTGGACCGGCCGCACCGCTTGATGAACAGGTGGTTGCCCAAGGCATCCACCTGCATTTCATCAAACACATCGCCAATGAGAGCCTTCAGTCCCTCGGTGGCCTGTCGCTCGTTGCCGCCAATCGTCATAAGGCCGCTCAGCGACACGATTAATTCGTTCAAAGTCATACTTTTGCTTTTCCTTTCCATTCCATAACTGTATTGTGTAGAGACCGACTGGCCGGATCTCTATCAGACATATTGTCTCGCTTTTCCGGTAAACGACTCTTCCATGTCCGGTTTGCTGTCAGCCTGATGTCACCGTTTTGACGATCTGCCGGAAGCGTTCTCCTCGCTCCTCAAAGTTGGAAAAGGCGTCAAAACTGGTACAGGCCGGAGAGAGCAGTACGGTATCTCCCGGTTCTGCCATCCGGCAGGCCACCGTCATAGCCTCGTCCCAGTCGGCAATCACCCTGACCTGCAGGGCATCCGGGCTGTATGCCGGGCAATCTTGCAGGGCCCTCATAATGAGCTCCCGAGCCTCTCCGGTCAGTACCACAGCCGAAGCCTTCTGGCAAAGCGCCTCCGCCAGGGGAGCAAAGGACACGTGTTTATCCCGCCCGCCGCAAATGACAATAGGAGGTCTGCGGGTCGGCTGACCGGATGCCACCGCCCGGTTGTTGAGATCCTCCATGGCGCAAAGAGCCGCACAGGTGCGGGAGGGCGTGGAATCGATGGAGCCGTTATAGTAGCAGACGCCGTTTTTCTCCAGAATCAGTTCCAGACGGTGCGGTACTCCTTCAAACCGGCTGACCACTTCACCCGTTATGGTCGGTGTGACATATGCATCGGCCAATGCAAGCGCGGTCATGACATTCTCCAGGTTATGCCGTCCGGGTAGTCGGATACAGTCTGCATTCAGAAGCGGCATGCGTTTTACGGCCCCCTCCAGAATG
Source organism: uncultured Clostridium sp. (assembly GCA_964591305.1). Taxonomy (GTDB): domain Bacteria; phylum Bacillota; class Clostridia; order Oscillospirales; family CAG-272; genus CAMEON01. The sequence continues at coordinate 2,705 of CAZQAI010000107.1, read as the reverse complement.
AGATATCCATCCTCCTCATATACAGCCTCATCGCTCCCCGCCTTAGCCAGCCGCTTAGGAGGGATCACCGCCGCCCTGCCGGCCCGTGTGGAGGAAAACCAGGTGACGGGCAGATCAGACGGCAATTTCTGTCCCAACGATACAGTCAGGCGATTGTCGGCATTGAGGACTGCTCCCCGAATGGGTGGGTGGGACAGAATGTTGGCCTTAGCGGCCACATACTCCCCCATACCGTGATGCCAGTTCAAATGGTTTTCAGAGAGATTGGTCACCGCCGCCCGATGAGGCGAGACGGTCATAGTCATGAGCTGAAAGCTGGACAGTTCCACCACCGCCACATCGTCCTCGGTCATATGATCAACGCAGGGAAGCAGGGGCATCCCGATGTTGCCGCCCAGGTACATTCTTCCCTTTCCCCGTGCTTCCAACCCTGCGGATACCAGAAGAGAGGTGAGGGTAGTGGTGGTTGTCTTGCCATCAGAGCCGGTGACGCCCAGCACCTGCGCGTCTGTTAGGTCGAAGAACAGTTCCATCTCTGACGAGAGAGTAGCTCCGCCCGCCACAGCCGCCGCCAAGTGCGGCTCATCGGGACGGAGTCCAGGAGTGCGGAAGATGACGGCCTGCGGCCCGGCGTCCTCCAGTCCGTCCAAATACCCGGGGCCTCCGATATAGGTGACGCCCATCTCCCGCAAACGGTTCAACTCACCGCTTGCAGCCAGCGTCTCCTCCAGGCGTCTGTCACGAACGGTCACGGAAGTGGCGCCATGATCGGTCAGCCAGGACACCAGCGGTTTATTCGACACGCCGTACCCCAGCACGGTGCACCGTCCGTTCCGGATATGGGTCAGTATATCTGCATTCTTCAATAAAGCACCCCCTTGCCGGATTTCGCATGCTCTGCTTATATTATAGTATATTCCGTCAGGATATGCAAGGGGAAAAGGAAAATTTTTTATATGCTCCTCACATCAGAGGTGCAAACAGGCGTAGAATGCCGAGCCAGAATCGATACAGCACCGGCAGGCGTTTCTTTTGGGGTACCACCTTCTGGCTGACCTGGAACGCAGCCTCAAAGTCAGCCTTGACATCGGGAATCATCGGGTGATCCACGAAAAGGCAGGCATTCTCAAAATGCAGGGTCAGAGAACGGTAATCCATGTTGATGGTACCCACCACAGCTATCCTGTCATCGGCCACAAAACATTTGGAATGAACAAATCCCGGGGTATATTCATACACCCGAACGCCGTTTGCGATCAGCTCAGGGAAATGGGATTTTGTCAATTCAAAGATCATCTTCTTATCGGGTATGGCGGGAGCCAACAACCGGACATCCACACCCCGCCGGGCTGCCAGGCAGAGCGCACGGGTCATTTCATAATCCACGATAATATACGGAGAACATATCCATACATACCTTACAGCCTGGTTGATAATATTCAGGTATACATTCTCAGCCAGCACCTCCCCGTCCATGGGTGAATCCCCATATGGTTGAACATATCCGGGGCAATGGATGCGCCTGGCCTTTTCAGGATCCGGCATATACCGACTCATGGCGTCCTCGCTCAATGCCTGTGCGTCCTTCGGACGGGCGGCATACCACATCTGGAGGAAAAGCAAGGTCATATTCCGCACGCCTTCCCCTTCCAGTCGGACAAAATTGTCCTTCCAGTCACCGAAACGCTCCCAGACCTTTATGTACTCGTCTGACAGGTTGGCTCCGCCGGTATATCCCACATTTCCGTCAATTACCAGGATCTTCCTGTGATCTCGGTGGTTCATGACAACCGAATATACTGGGCGGTATCGGTTGAAGGCAACACACTGTATACCCAATGCCTCCATCTTTTCGGGATAATCCCGAGGCAGACAAGCCACACAACCAAAATCATCGTACAAAAGACGCACATCGACCCCGGCCGCCGCCTTTTCTTTCAGAATATCCAGAATGGCATTCCACATCTGCCCCTCCCGGACGATGAAGTATTCCAAAAATATGAATTTTTCCGCCTGTTGAAGATCCTCCAGCATGTGTTTCCAGCCGGCCATACAGTCAGCATAATAAACAGCATCGGTGTTGCGGTAAAGGGGAAAGCCATACCGCTCCAGGTAGCGGCACTGTCCCGCTATCCCCGCAGACCCCATTGACGGTTCTCCATGCTGGTCAGAATCATTCAGAACCGCGATTTCATCCGGAGATGCATTACCTACTCGGAGAGATGTCATGCGGGCGGCGCTCTCATCCAACGCACGGCGGAGCTTTTTCTTGGGACCTTTGCCACCCGATAGGAAGTACAGTATGCCCCCAAAGAGCGGGAATATCAGGATCGGTACAATCCATGCCATCTTGACCAACGGATCGCCGGGACGGTTGAGTATCACAATGACAGCCGCCAAACTGAGCAGGTTGAAGAAAAGGCCTAGCGGCAGATAGTATGCGCTGAGACGGTAGACCATAAAAAACAGCCATCCCATCTGAATCACAATAGCCAGGCTGACCAGTGTGATCCGGGACAGCACCTTTCCCAACAGTCGTCTCATATTCATGTCCTCCTCTTACTCTGCCGTCAACGCCACTCCGTCAGCAGTCTGTTCAACATCCATTTCATAAAAGCCAGGCGAGCCATCCGTCCGCAGTCCCTCGGCGTACTAGGGCTTGTTTGAAAAATAAAACTTGCACAAATGCTTAGAATTATGTAAAA
>CAZQAI010000106.1:337-5671 GCA_964591305.1 uncultured Clostridium sp. | reverse complement strand
TCAGCCGGGGAACGGAGGAGCGCCCGGACCCCCAAAGAACTTTCAATACATTTATTATGTATTGAATTTATCGTGATGACTTTTCCGGAAAACCGGCGTTCATGGCACCCAACATAACCCAAACGCAGTCGCGGGGCCTCTCGCCCCGCTCTACAGTGTGAAAGGAAGCGTATTTCAGGGAGCAGTTGAAATGTAACCCCTTACTGTTTGGATCAGATCACCATATTTTCCGGTATATGTCCATTACGTCTTGCTTGGTGGGCTTGCGGGGGTTGGTGGCGGTACAGCCGTCGGCCAGGGCAGCCTCGGCCATCTGCTCCAAGGCGGCTTCGTATGCCTCCTCTGACACCTTCCCGGCTGTGGCCTCAGACACCGATTTGGAAATGTGCAGTTCCTCGTTCATGAAGTGTATGTAGCTGATGAGGGAGCGGACAGTGGTGACCTCATTCATATTGGCCACACCCAGAATCCGGGCCATGTTGCAGTACCGACGCACGCAGGGGGGATAGGCACCCTGCGAGCGGGATACCGGGCCGATGCCAGTATTGTATTCAATAATGTAGGGAAGCAGAATGGCGTTAGCCCGTCCGTGCGGAATATGGAATCTCGCACCCAGCTGGTGAGCCATACCGTGATTCAGACCCAGAGATGCCGAGTCAAAGGCCAGCCCGGCCAGGCAGGCGGCAATATGCATTTTTCTCCGCGCATGGGAGTCCTGGCTGTCGCAATAGGAACGGTACAGGAACTGCCCGGTGATCTCCACTGCCTTCTCGGCCAGTGCGCCGGAGAATTCGTTGTTGTTGATGCTGACGTAAGCCTCCAGAGCGTGAGTCATGACGTCCATGCCGGTGTCGGCTGTCACCGAGGCGGGGACGCTCTTGACCAGCTCCTCGTCCAGAATGGCCTCGTCAGGGATCAGCTCCTCGGTGGCCAGCGGGTATTTCCGTCCGGCTGCCGGATCGGTGATGACGGCAAAGCGGGTGACCTCGCTGCCGGTGCCGCTGGTGGTTGGAATGGCGAGCAGCCGGGGAGAGTAGGAGGGGTCAATGCGTTCGGCAAAGTAGCGGATCGCTTTGGCGGTATCCATGGCCGAACCGCCGCCGACGGCCACAAGGCAGGGCGGGCGGGAGCCGAGAACAGTCTTGACACCTTCGATGACATTCTCTATAGGCGGGTCTGGTGTGACCTGGGTAAAGAGATCGAAGGGCATGTGGATTTCGTCCAGGCGGCTGGTGATCAGGTGGATGAGTCCGCCGGAGACCACAAAGGGGTCGGCGATGATGAGTACACGGTCGCAGGACAGCTGTTTCAGTCTGTCCAGCGCCTTTTCTCCGAAATAGATCTCAGTGCTTACGTGAAATTCTTTCATGATATATAAATCCTTACTGCAATCCCCGGATGGGGCGAAAATATGGTCAGCGGTTGTTTACCAATGCCTTATCGGCTATGTGAATGAGCCTATCCCTGAGCCAAGAGGGCTCCAGAATGCGGATCCCTGCTCGGGCGATCAGAACTGCACAAAGGAAGCGGTCGGTGTTATGAAACTCACAGAGGTATCTGTCCCCGCCCTCTTCGGATATGATGTAGCTGCGCATTTCCAGCACGGTCAGCTTATCGGTGATGGACAGAAGAGCCGTGTATGGGATCTGACTCTGGATGATCACATTGTCGGCGTCCGGCAGCTCTGTGGTCGAGGCCCCAAAGGGGCTGTCCGCCACGCGGGTGTAGGTGCTGTCATTGTCGGTCGTCATGGCGACTGGTAAAGTAAAGGGCGCACTGTACAGGTAGCCCTGCCGACGTCTGTCGTAGGCCAACGGAGCCCCTAACTTCACTTTCAGAAAACGGATATCACGCTGGGCCTGACGCTGAGAGATGCGGAAGCGTTCTGACAAATTGACGGCATTCGGGAATGTGCGCCGCAGCAACTCCTCGTGAAGCCACTGAATACGGACATGGGCGGTGCTTTGCATGGCCGTCCCTCCTATAGGGTACTGCTGTCATCCTCACCGGGGGATGGCGGCGTACCGGCGGTCTCATTGGAAGCCTCCTGTGTATCAAACGCGGCGCATTCCTGCTTGTCAGTCTCCGGCATAACGGCCTGAATCGCGGGCGCTTTAAGAAAGATGAACTGGATCAGACGGCCGACATGGTACAAACCTGCCCCCAGCAGTACAGTCGCCCACAGCGGGTAGAGGCTGTCGGGTAGCAAGCCGAACAGGCGGGCTGCAAGGCAGGGTATGGCGGCATGAAGACAGAAAAACATACCAATGCAGTGGAGCGCCAGATAGACCCGAGGAGCGGCTTTGCCCAGACGGCAGCGTAGCTCGGCGGTCATGGCCAGCATCAGACCAAGAGCACCGAACTGTATCGACAGCTTGATGGGACTGTTCAAGGTGACATAGGGATCGGAATAGGTGTGGGCAACGGCGGTGATGCCCCATAGAACGGGGAGAAACCCCAGCAGGGACAGCAGATTCTGGTCCTTCATATCCAAAAGGACGCCCAGAAAGTAGGCAGCTCCGCCTATGGCCAGAATGACCGAAAAAAGCAGCAGTTTATCGGAAACCCAGCCGGCGTGAGTGAACATCAGACAGATGAACAGCAGAAAGCCGCACAGGGGAGCCAGAGCAATCAGCGCTCGCTTTCCTCCGTCTGCCCGGGCGTGCAGATCGCCCTTGGGGATGGCTATGGCACAGGCGATGGGAGCCACCAGGGCCAGCAACGAGAGTATTTTGTCGATAAGAGGCAGAATAGTCCTGTCGAAATAGCCTACATCGGCGTCGAAATGGGTAAAGAAGGCTGCTGTCCGCAAGACAACAGCGGTACATGTCAGCCCGGCGGACACGAGAAAGGTCAGTCGGGGAAGGGTGTGTGTGCGGTTCATGGTCTGTTCTGTTCCCTTTCGCAGTGGGTTTTGACTATCTTCAAATATTATTATACAGCAAATATGTGAACAGATTGTATCCAACGCAAATATTTTATGCTTTTTTAGACGCATTCTGCTGACTGCATGAAAATTTCCACGTTAGAATTTTCGGAAGAAAGCATGTTTTTGCACAATGTGCAACATGTACAAAATAAGGCGAAAATTCCGTAAAAATTTCGTTGCTGTATCTGCGCGTCAATATTGAAAATCCGCTTGATTTGATGGCTTTTTTATGGTATAATAGCAAGGCTTGATGTGCGTTGATGTGAGAGGTTGCTGCCCGGAAATACCGAGTCCGGACGGGGAATTTTCACGGAGTATGTCCGAAAATCGGGCGAAGCATGTTCGGCACAGCAGAGAAGGCCTTGGTTCTCCTTCCGATACAGGCGCGGCGGTCATACCGCCGTTGTTATTGGGGAGAAAAAGAAACGCACGAAGCAGTGCTGAATCGGTCAGCCCTCACTTTACAATCGCATGACTGGAGCCAATTTTCCTTTATCGGTCGGGAAAATCCGGCGTGCGAAATCTGAAAAGGAGGCAAAATACCATGGCAGTGAAAGAGAAGATCAGAGTCCGCCTCAAGAGCTATGATCACACCCTCATTGACACGGCGGCCGAGAAGATCGTCGCTGTGGCCAAAGCAAACGGTTGTGAGGTGTCGGGCCCCATCCCGCTTCCCACGGACTGTGAGAAGGTGACCATCCTGCGTGCCGTGCACAAGTACAAGGACAGCCGTGAGCAGTTCGAGTACCGCACCCACAAGAGACTCATCGACATCATGAAGCCGTCCCAGAAGACGGTGGATGCTTTGATGAATGTCGAGCTCCCTGCAGGCGTTGAGATCGAGGTCAAGCTGTAATCAAGTCAGCGACCGGCACATCACGGTTACATCGGCCGTCAGCCGCGGCCGCCGGTTCCCGCGAGAACCGATGCACCCGTCGGGGTGCAGCAAAGACAACAGCCGAGGGAGACATTCACTCCGGTTCGGTAACTTTGTAAGTCATGTTGACATTCCACCGCTTGACGGATGAATGCCAACCAATAATTTACAGGAGGACAAAACAAATGAAAAAGGGCATTATCGGTAAGAAAATCGGTATGACTCAGATCTTTGACGAGACCGGGAACGTGATTCCCGTCACCGTCATTGAAGCAGGGCCCTGCGTGGTCGCCCAGACAAAGACCACCGAGAACGACGGATATGACGCCGTTCAGCTCGGGTTCATGAATGCCAAGGCTAAGCAGATGAACAAGGCTGAGAAAGGTCATTTTGAAAAGAACGGTCTGGAAATCAAGAAACACCTGAAGGAATTCCGCTTCGACGACTGCTCCACATACCATGTCGGCGACGTCATTACCGTCGATACCTTCGCCGCAGGCGATAAGGTCGATGTAACCGGTATGACCAAGGGACATGGATACTCAGGCGTTGTCAAGCGCTGGAACCATCATACCCTGCGCGCCACACACGGTACCGGTCCTATTCACCGCCAGCCCGGTTCCATGGGCGCCAACTCCACCCCTTCCCGCATCTACAAGAACAAGCGGATGGCAGGACAGTACGGTAACGAGCAGGTGACCGTTCAAAACCTCAAGGTCGTGAAGATCGACACGGAAAAGAACCTCATTGCCATCAAGGGCGCCGTTCCCGGCGCCAAGGACGGGATTGTGTTCATCCGCAACTCGGTCAAAGCATAAGCGGAAGGAGGAAATGAATCATGGCAAATGTAACTGTATTCAATATGGCCGGCCAGGAAGTCGGCACTATGGCACTGTGTGACGCCATCTTCGGCGCCGAAATCAACGGAGCCGTCCTTCATGCCGCAGTCAGAGCCTACCTGCTCAATCAGAGACAGGGTACCCAGTCCACCCTGACCCGCACCGAGGTTTCGGGCGGTGGTAAGAAGCCCTGGAGACAGAAGGGAACCGGCCGCGCCCGTCAGGGCTCTACCCGTTCTCCTCAGTGGACACATGGCGGAGTCGCTCTTGGCCCCAAGCCCCGCAGCTATCGTACTGATCTGAACAAAAAGACCCGTCGGATTGCTCTGTTCAGCGCCCTGTCTGCCAAGGTGGCTGAAGGCAAGCTGATTGTCGTGGACAATATCGTCTGCGAGAGCTACAAGACACGGGTCATGGCCGATATGCTGACCGCCCTGAAGGTGAACAGCCGCGCTCTGATCGTGCTCTCTGAAGCCAACCCCTTCACCGTCAAGAGCTGCGCCAATCTGCCTCGCGTTGAGACCGCTCCGGTGAGCACTCTCAATGTGTACGAGATCATGAAGGCTGATAAGATGGTCATCACCACCGCAGCTGTCAAGAAGCTCGAGGAGGTATACAACAAATGAAAATGATCGAAGATATCATCATCAAGCCGGTGATTTCCGAGGCTTCCATGGATATGCTGAACG
>CAZQAI010000106.1:0-327 GCA_964591305.1 uncultured Clostridium sp. | reverse complement strand
TATGTCTTCCGGGTTCAGTCCAAGGCAACCAAGCCTGAGGTCGCAAAGGCTGTTGAAGCTATGTTCGCCGGCACCAAGGTGGCCAGCGTCAACATCATCAACACCAAGAAGAAGCCGAAGCGCATGGGTGTCTATGCCGGATATACCAGCGCATGGAAGAAGGCCATTGTGACCCTCACGGCCGATTCCAAGCCCATCGAGTTCTTCGAAGGCTTGAACTAATAAGGAGGTCGAAGTACAATGGCTATGATAAAGTACAAACCTACGACACCTTCCAGAAGAAATATGTCGGTTCCGGCTTACAAGCAGGTGATCACCAAGGATACT
>CAZQAI010000105.1:0-5715 GCA_964591305.1 uncultured Clostridium sp. | reverse complement strand
TGCCGCTTGACGGTTACGGGCTTCTTGCGCTATAATGTTCCTGGGAAATTCCTTTTACGGTTTTGTGGTTGTGGTGATTCCATTATACCATATCTTTGAGGAATTTCCTATACTTTTGGTTCACATCATTTTAACACATACAGCCACTGAAAAATAATTTGGCTGTAAGTCTTTACAACTGCCGCAAATTATGGTATAATAATATGGAATGCGAATTCAGTCAAATACGGTCGTGTGACCGAATATATTTCCTGAGAGGAAGGTAAATATGGATAACAAGATTCTCGTCGAAACCTCTGCACGGCACATTCACCTGACCGACCAGGCCGTCAAAGTGCTGTATGGTCCCGGAGCGGCTCTTGAAGTTAAGAAAATGCTCAGCCAGCCGGGGCAGTTTGCCACTGCAAATGAAAAGATCAAACTGGTCGGCCCCAAAGGGGAGATGATGGTCAGTGTATTGGGACCAACCCGTACGGCTAATCAGGTGGAATTGTCCTTCACTGATGCCCGTGCCCTGGGTCTCAAGGATGTGCCTGTCCGGGAAAGCGGCGATGTGGCGGGAACACCCGGCCTCAAGCTGGTTGGCCCAGCCGGAGAGTTGGAAATTCAAGAGGGCGTCATCATCGCTAAACGCCACATTCACTTCAATCCGGAGGAGGCAGCGGCTTTCGGCGTATCCAATGGGCAGATCGTCAAGGTTCTGATCCGGTCTGAACGCACCACTGTATTTGATGATGTCGTCTGCCGCGTCAGCCCTCAGTATGCACTGGCTATGCACATCGATACCGATGAATGCAATGCGGCCTGCGCCTTTGGCGTGGTGTATGGTGAAATTGTCCGGTAAAGGAGGAGGCCACACGACGCCATACACAACACATTGGCTTACATAACATCTTTCGCATGGGCTTCACCACACACGGGATCCTGCCACAAGCGGGATCACGGGTCAATAGAATCGCGTGGTGATGCATAAATAAAGGAAAGGGTATCAAGCAAAAAGTACGTTATGAAAGTACTGTTTCAAGGTGACAGTGTGACAGATGCCGGCAGAGACAGGAGCAACCCCCATGATATGGGTGAGGGCTACCCCCGGTATGCAGCTGCCATGATTCAGGATTCCTATCCTGACACCTCTTTTGAGTTCATCAACCTGGGCATCAGCGGTAACCGGACAGCGGATCTGGTTGTCCGCCTCCGTCGGGACTTCATAGATATTCAACCTGACATTGTATCCCTGCTCATCGGCATTAACGATGTATGGCATCGCGTCCTCCACGGTGTCGTAACCACGGACGAGGCGTTTGAACGCAATCTTCGCACCGTGCTGGAGGGCATTCACCGGGAGACCCCGGCCAAGATCCTGCTGATTCAGCCCTTCCTGCTTCGCGGTGGGGAGGAGAACGGCTTCCGAGAGGAATTATGCCGCAAGCAAGCGATATGCCGGCGGCTGGCCGATGAATATGCCGATGCTTATCTGGAAATGGAAGCCAGGTTCGGAGAGCAGGACAAGGAAACTCTGGCCCTTTACTCCCGGGACGGAATCCATCCCACGCAGGATGGGGCCGCTTTCATCGGAGAAGCATACCTGCGGGCCGTCATGCCCCTTGTGGAGCAGTTGATACGCCGGGATGCATAAGCAGAACCGTTCTTTTCTGCATAATACGGAAGTTTGGAGGCGGTTCCGGCTTTTGCCGAATGGTGGTTTACTCAAATCGACAAGGCACAAAATTCCCTGCCTGGAAATACGGTCTTTCAGGCTTTTCACCTTATGTCAATCTAACTGAAGGAGATAAAATCATGAGTAATGAAAACAAGTGCGAGTACATCATGAGCCAAGAGGTTCAGAACATGTGTACCGTAGCCCAGGGACCCAATCATGGTCCCGCCCCGCTGCCCGAGGAGGGCAAGTGGATTCAGGCTAAGCAGATTACCGACATCTCCGGGTATACGCATGGTATCGGCTGGTGTGCGCCCCAGCAGGGTGCCTGCAAGTTGTCCCTGAATGTCAAGAACGGAGTCATTGAGGAAGCTCTTGTGGAAACCATCGGTTGTTCCGGCATGACCCATTCTGCGGCTATGGCTGCTGAGATCCTGCCCGGTAAGACCATTCTGGAAGCACTGAATACCGACCTTGTGTGTGATGCCATCAACACCGCTATGAGGGAGCTGTTCCTTCAAATCGTATACGGACGCACGCAATCTGCCTTCTCCGAGGGTGGTCTTGTTATCGGCGCCGGCATGGAGGATCTGGGAAAGGGTGCACGCTCCATGGTGGGCACCATGTACGGAACCCGCAAGAAGGGCGTCCGCTACCTCGAAATGACCGAGGGCTACTGCACGCGGATGGCATTGGATGCCGATGATCAGGTGATCGGGTATGAATTCGTTTCCCTGGGTAAGATGACAGACTTCATCAAGAAGGGCATGGAGCCCAATGAAGCCTATGAGAAGGCCAAGGGACACTACGGCCGCTTCAGTCCTGAGGACGGCGCCGTTAAGTACATCGACCCCCGCAAGGAATAATGAAGGAGGAATATCATAATGGCACAGTTTGAAGGATATGAAAGACGCGAGGCCAAGATCCTTGGCGTACTTAAGGAATACGGTATTTCCTCCATTGACGAATGTCGGGACATCTGCGCAAGCTATGGCATTGATCCCTACACCATCGTCACCGAAACCCAGCCCATCGCATTTGAGAATGCCAAGTGGGCGTACACCGTCGGCGCCGCCATCGCTTTGAAGGTGGCCGAGAAGACCGGCGATAAGACCGCTGCCACTGCCGCCGCCAATATCGGCATCGGTCTGCAGTCCTTCTGCATTCCCGGTTCTGTGGCCGAAAACCGCAAGGTTGGTCTGGGACATGGCAATTTGGGTAAGATGCTGCTCTCCGATGAGACCGAATGCTTCTGCTTCCTGGCAGGACATGAGTCCTTCGCAGCCGCCGAAGGCGCCATCAAGATTGCTCTGAATGCAAACAAGGTGCGTACCAAGCCTCTGCGTGTCATTCTGAACGGACTTGGCAAGGACGCCGCTATGATCATCTCCAGAATCAATGGCTTTACGTATGTCAAAACCGTATTTGACCCCTATACCGAGACAGTACGGATTGTTGACGAGCATCCTTATTCCGATGGACCCCGTGCGGCTGTCCGCTGTTATGGCGCGGACAATGTGCCTGAGGGTGTGTCCATCATGAAATTGGAGAAGGTAGGTGTGTCCATTACCGGTAACTCTACCAACCCCACCCGCTTCCAGCATCCGGTGGCCGGAACCTATAAGAAATGGTGTGTGGAGAACGGTGTCAAGTACTTTTCGGTGGCTTCGGGCGGCGGAACAGGCCGTACCCTGCATCCCGATAACATGGCTGCTGGTCCGTCCAGCTACGGTATGACTGACACCATGGGCCGGATGCACTCCGATGCCCAGTTCGCCGGTTCGTCCTCTGTCCCCGCTCATGTGGAGATGATGGGATTGATCGGTGCGGGCAACAACCCCATGGTTGGTATGACTGTGGCCGTTGCCGTGGCTGTTGAGGAAGCATTCAAAAAGTAGTTACAGTTCAGCCGAGGAACGGAGGAACGCCCAGACCCCAAAGAACTTTCAATACATTTATGTATTGAATTTATCGTGATTCCTTTTCCGGAAAACCGGCGTTCATGGCACCCCAAATAATATAAACGCAGTCGCGGGGCCCCTCGCCCCACTCTACAGTGGAAAAGGGAGCGTACTATAGAGGGTGGCTGAACTGTAACAAAAAGTAAGCATGACTTTTTGACGGGGAGGAGCCTTCTTCTATATCGTTCCCCCGTTTCCGCGCCGAAAACGGGCTGGCCCACTCATGTGAGCCAGCCCGGCAAATCCGATTCTGCGGAAGAAATTCGCCATTTTGCAGGACACTTATTCAGAATTTTATTGAATGTTTTGCAAAAACTCGCATATTGCGAGAAATGGAGGCTCTTGACCGCCCGCACTTTTAAGGGGCTGTTGCGTAAGGCAACAGCCCCTTTTTCAGAATGTATCCGGTATGGATCAGGTCTCGGTTCGGTTGATCTTTTGAATAAGCTGTGTGATTTTGGATTCAATGGATCGCCTGTACTTATTGTCCTGAGAAGCCACGCTGGTCGATCCGCCCGGGAGCATAGCAGACGCAAGGCCGCTTACCACGCCACCCCATTTGAAGGCATATGCAAGATCATAGACACGGTTGGCTAGAATGAGCTCGATCATAGGACCGGACTCGGCGTCCTGAGCATCCCGGGTCTTGAGGTTAATTTCCAGATACTGCTCTGTCAGGGTGTCCACAGAGTAGCTGGCCAGAGCCTCCAGCATGGAGCATACCATTTCAATCTTATCATCACTCACGTTGCGGGGGATCACGACCACGCCGCCAACCCATTCCATGACGCTGTAATACTTTTGCTGGGCCTCGTCATACTTTGGGTAGGGAACGATCCCGAAATCCACGGAGTATCCACGGATACGGGTGACACACTGCATACACTCGCCGAAGAAGAGGCAGTGGTTCTCACCGAAGCACTTCTGACCCACCTCAATGATAGAGCCGCCGGCTGCGTTCATATCCACTGTCAGATCCTTGGACAGAATCAGCTTAGCCTTGTCAGATACATCAGACGCCCGCTGTACATCCAGATTGTACACAATGTCATCGCCCTCACGGCGGACGATGGTCACGCCGCCGGCATACAGCAGGGAGTACGGTGTGTCGCCTGTGTAAGCAAAGCCGCAGACATCGGAATCGTAAGAGAGTTTCCCGTCTCCGTCGTCTTTGACAGCAAGAATTTCGAACTCATGCATTTTATCCATAGTCCATTGAAGATTGTCGACCAGCTCATACAGGTCGGGAAGCTTGCAGTCCTTGGCCAGGGATTTGTTAAACATGATGATAAAGGTACCGTCATCATCGCTGGTCAGCAGGTCGCCGGTGGCAAAGTAGCAGTGACCCTCAATCGTCATATTCTCGACCAGGTTGCTGTCCCACCAGGATTTTTGGAAATCCAGATATTCACAGCGATCGCTGAGCAGGTCGGTTACATACCCGTTTTCCACCATGTTGCAGGCAACATCCAGTCGGGGGGTAGCTGCCAGAAAATCACCGTTTCCTCCGTTGATTTCCTTGGCCATGTCTCCATTCATATCCGTGGATTTGATTTCCTTGACAATAATACCGTACTTGTTCCGCACCAGCTCATTACGCCGGTACACTGCATCGCTGATGTTGTCTTCGTTTCCTTTTTCAGCGTAGATGTCCAGAGAGCTCCATTCACCCTCGTCACGGGTCAAGAAGGTAAATTCCACATCGTTGTACCGCGTATCGGGAATATCCAGGTTTTCTTTGGTCTCATCCTCAGACTGATTTTCGGGTGATGTGACAGCAGATGTGTCTGTGGGGTCGTCTCTTGTCTCGGCGCAGGCGCAAACCGAGAGCAGCATCAGACCGGCCAGCAGAATACACAGAATCTTCTTCATAGCAACGGTTTTCCTCCTTAATTATGGAAATGCTTGCACAACGGCAATCATACTTATAGCATATTATATCATACTTTTCACGTAAGCGCAAGATATTTACGCAAAAATACACAAAGTATTCACAACTCCCGGTTACAGTTCACCCACCCTCTATAGTACGCTCCCTTTTTCACTGTAGAGTGGGGCGAGGGGCCCCGCGACTGCGTTTAGGTTATTTTGGGTGCC
>CAZQAI010000104.1:0-5720 GCA_964591305.1 uncultured Clostridium sp. | reverse complement strand
AAATGGATGCAGAGCAGGGAACAGGTTTTTGCGACCTGGGCGGAAGCTACGCCTTTTCTGACATGACCTCCGCCCGTGTCGAGGACAGCGCTGTGACTGTGACGCTGACTAACACCAAAAAGCCCGCCACTGTCCATCGGTATGAATTGATTCTGGAGGGACAGGAGGGGAGGCTGCTGCGTCTTCCCGTGGAAAACAACATGGATGTGAGCACCCTGTGCGAGGAGATCAACCGGCGGGTGACGGCGAACAAGTGAGATTCATTACACGCAGGCTTGTTGATTGAGCAGAAGGGAAAATGGGGCTGTCACATGAAGCGACAGCCCCTTAAAATGGGCGGTCGAGTGCCGCCCATTTTGAGCAATATCCGATGCTTTTTGCAAAATATGTACAAAAATCGGATATGCTTCTCGCAAAACGGAGGATTTCATCCTCCGAATCGGATTTGCCGGGCTGTCTCACTTTAGTGAGACAGCCCGATTGCCTTACAATCAATCCAGACTGTTCAGCCTTGTATTGATATTCTGCAGGGCTCGGTCAACAGTCCTGGACCAGGATTTCGTGGAAGAGGAAACGGTGTTGGTTCTGGAACCGTAGATGTCGCGTAGGCTGTCACGGATGACACAGCCTGTGATGATGTTGGAGCAGGAGGAAGAGAAGTCAAAGGACAGGGACTCAAATATCAGATCCAGAATTTCGGCTGAGTTGGGATCCTGCATGTACCGGCTGGACAACGTGTTGTTGTAGTAGGCGGGACGTACCACGTTGTAGCTGTGGTAAGCCAGGGACTCCAGAACAGCGGCCAGCATCTCCTGACGATCCTCGTCGCCGATCGCAGCGGAAATGCCAAAGCTGCTGACCTGATCCTGCACATAGGAGTGATACTCCTTTTGCTCCTCGCTGTACTTGGGGATGGGCGCGATGCCGTATGACATGGAGGCCAGATCTTCCACATTGTGTTCCATGTTCCAGAACATCAGGGTAGCCATCAGGGACTTACCCATGGCAAAGGTTTCCACGATGTTGTTCAGTCCCACGTCATCCTCCGTGGCGGTCTTGAACAGGTAGGTACCCGGATCCTGAAGCAGCTTCTGGACCTTGTCCACCAGATCGGACAGCGGACTCAATGCCTCGCTGTTGAATTTCAGATCGCGTGTGTCCTCATCCTTGATGATCATATGCACATCGCCGGCGACTGTATAGGGGTCAACGCTGACGCAATTCCCGGTGACAAATCCGTAGCTGTCTCCTTTGGAAACCTTGCCGTCCCCGTCGGAGTCGACGTACTGTCCGCTGATGATGTTGTATTGATAATCCAGCGTCCATTCGCCGTTCTTGACCACCTCGTACAGGTCGGCCAGCTGGTTGTCCTCAAACAAAGCCTTGTTGTAAATGGTCAGGTACATGAGACGGAAGGAGGACAGGGCCAGGGAACCGGTAGCCAGGTACTGGCGGTTATTCTCGGTGAAGGTCACCATGTCGTTGTAGCCCTGTGTCCAGTAGTGCTTGGATGTGTCGATGTTGTCCAACGCATTCAGATCCAGATACTTTCCCTCTGTGGCCGGGGTAATGGCCAAATAGGTTCCGTTGACTACCAGATCATAGTCGCCTGAGCTGCTTTCAATGTCCGCATTAACCTTGCTGGCAACTGAGAGACCGTCCGCGGGAATCATTGCCAACACCACGCCGAGCTGCTTCTGCACCAAATCATTGCGCTCATACACAGCCTCACTGACCGTGCCGCTGCCCATGCCGCCCTCGCTGACCAGCTCATCGTCACGGCCTACGGCATCCGCGTAAATGATGTTCACGGTCTCGTTTCCGTAATTCAGGTTGTCAGGCAGTTCGCACACAAAATCCATATTCTGGGTATCTGCTTCTGTGGTATCGCCTGAGGTTGCCTGAGTTCCCTTGGAGTCGACTTCTGAGTTGTCGCCACAGGCCGCAAGGGAAAGGAGCATCAAGGTTGCCAGAAGCAGGCAGAGACATTTTTTCATAAAATTTCCTTCCTTTCAATCATAAGTACTGAACGTGACCGATACACTGCATAGAAAGAATCGCCTATGACAGCGGGTGCAGGGACATGACGATCCCTCTGTTCTCTTATATTTTAATCGAGATTGGGCATTTTGTCAAGAGGAAAATTGCTTTTTTCATCTAAACATTCATAAAATTAAGACCTCATAAAAATTATAGTGAAAACAATTTACAATCAAGCGATTATATGCTATAATAAATCAAATTTAAAAAGAAATCATCAAGGAGGATGGCAAAATGAGACTATTGATTCGTGAGCATGTGTTCAGCTGGACTGACCGTTTCAGCGTCACCGATGAGGCAGGAGCAGACCGCTACCTTGTGGAGGGAGAAATTTTTTCCTTTGGCCGCAAGCTGCATGTGACGCGGCCCAATGGCAACGAGGCGGCCCGGGTGGAGCAGGAGCTGTTCCGCTTTCACCCCCGTTACAGTGTCTGGATGGGCGGCGAACACATGGCCGATATTGTGAAGAAATTCAGCTTCTTCACCCCTCACTACACGGTAGAGGGGCCCGGCTGGGATGTGGAGGGAGATTTCTGGAGCCATGAGTACACCGTTACCAAGGACGGCCATCCGGTGGTGACAGTGTCCAAGGAATGGTTTACCTGGGGGGACTGCTACGCGCTGGATATATCCTCCGATGCCGATGAGATCCTGGCTCTGGCCACCGTGCTGGCTATCGATTGTATCGTGGAGCAGAGATAATGTCTGCAAATGTACGCAGAAATTCATTTTTTTTCGATTGTGACAGGAACGAGGGAGAACGTCTGTGGGCCTGTTACAGTTCAGCCGGGGAACGGAGGAGCGCCCGGGGGCTTCTTGAAAGAAGCCCCCCGAACCCCCAAAGAACTTTCAATACATTTTGTATTGAATTTATCGTGATTCCTTTTCCGGAAAACCGGCGTTCATGGCACCCCAAATAACCTAAACACAGTCGCGGGGCCCCTCGTCCCACTCTACAGTAGAAAAGGGAGCGTACTATAGAGGGTGGCTGAACTGTACCCTTTGACTCCGTAAAATTCACACAAATTTCACGAAACTATTGCATTTTTGAACAAAATGTGATACAATACCCTAGCATATTTTTATCATCAGAAAGGAACCTTACATTATGCAAAAAAGAAGTGTGGCAACCGTCGTGATCCTCTCCATCATCACCTGTGGCATTTATACGGTCGTGGTGTCGTACATGATCATGAATGACATGGAGAGGGAAGGCGCCAAAGCCAAAATCCCCGCCTGGGCCATCCTCCTGCTCCTGCTCCTCACCTCCAGTGTAGGCGGAGCTCTGCTGGGCTATGCGGCTGATGACGGCCTCAATCAGATTCGTGAAGCACGGGGACAGTCCCGCGAGGACAACATGGTACTCTGGTTGGTGCTGGGTATTTTCTTCCCCATGATCACGCTGGCCCTGATCCAGAACAGCATCAACCACATGCTGGACGAGACTGCCGCCTGATGTCGGCTGACTGTGCCGTTGTGTGATGCTATGCGCAACACTATGTGCAGTGCCATGCGTATGTCCACACCTGCAAGCAAGCGGGAACGCCTTGGCCGTGTTGTCATGGTGGCAGGTGGTTTGTGCCTGGCTCTGGTGGCATACAGCCTGATTGTCATGCTGACCGGACATGGGATTCCCTGCCCGGTGCACCGGCTGAGCGGGCTGTCCTGCCCCGGATGTGGCATGTCCCGGGCTCTGGCCGCCCTGTTCCGCCTGGATTTTGCGGCAGCCTTTTCGTACAATCCGCTCTGGCCGCTGTACCTGGCTTATGTCCTGTATGTGTTCCTGTCGGCGGCGGTACCTTATGTGCGGCACGGTAGCTTCCGGCTGGATCCCCGCCCGGCGTGGATTTCCTGGGCGATGCTGGGTGCGATTCTGGTTTTTGGCGTATGGCGGAATTTGCCTTTTATGAGCTGATGTCTCACCGATACCTTCTGTCGGTTTCCACCCAAAACGGGCTGACTCATGTT
This sequence comes from uncultured Clostridium sp., assembly GCA_964591305.1. Lineage (GTDB taxonomy): Bacteria > Bacillota > Clostridia > Oscillospirales > CAG-272 > CAMEON01. The sequence goes on along the minus strand of CAZQAI010000104.1, from coordinate 1,712 downwards.
TTGCGTCAGTCCGTTTTTGCGTCTGTTCATTCCAATGTCACGCACATAAGGTCCGAAACCTCTCCAGATATTTTTCCATGTATGTTTCACCGGCACAGAACCATACTATTTCCGATAAAACGAAACCGAACAGCACCGTGTCAGAACGGCGCTGTCTGGGAAGGAGTGGGTATGGATATGAATGAGGAGCGGAATATGGATATAGAACAGCAACAGGCGGCATCAGGTGGCACGGCCGCAAACAGCGGCACAACCTCGAACAGCGGCCAGGCTGACACATGCGGCCGGGGAACAGCGACTCAAGGCGGTCAAGGGGGGGCCTGTGCATGCGGGCAGGATCTGCTTTCCTGCATCCCCATGCCGGCCGGACTGTGTGCGGTTCTGCGCCGTCTGCGTGCGCCGGCTATGTCGCTGACCTATCGCCTGGATGAATGCTTTATCCCCGATCTGGATGCCGCCGGTGGCTCATCCTCCGGGTCACAAGGCTCACGGAGTGGACATTCTGCAAACCCGGGATGTTCCGGGAACAGTGCGTCTTCCGGAGCTTCTTACGGGGCTTCCTCTGATGACGGGATCGGCACAGCGAGCCGGACAACTCCCGGCCGGAATCGGGAGGAGAACGTACCGGCCACAGCCTGCCGGATGTACAAGGAGGGGAATGTGACCGTCCGTCTTTTTGATCTGGGTCTGGCCGTCGTGCTGATGACCGCCGCCGGATGTATGATCAAGTGCTGGTGCGGCTGCGCCAGAGGGATGAAGTCCATGTGCAGAAAGATGTTCTGAACCCTGCGCTCTCCATGACACAAGGCTTCCGATAGGACATGTTTTCCCTGATGTGATAAATCATAAGGCCCCGCACAATTCTGATGGCGCAGATGCGCTGTCCGGACGCAAGTCGGGAATTGTGCAGGGGCTTTTTACGGCGTTTTATGTGGTTACAGTATTTATCCGGACGACCGTGACTCCCAAACCATGACCGCCCATGCCTCTGCTCGCTTTGAAAAGCTGGCTGAGGGTTGCCGTGACATCACCAAGCTGACTTGGCTGAAAGAGGCTGCGCCTGCCCAGGCTGACGCCTTGGACCGTGCTCTGAAGAATGCAGTTTCAGGCGGGGATATGACCGCCGCTGTCGCCAAGGCCCAGGATACTTTGAACCATGTGGCCCGTACCGTCCCGTGGAGCGGCTCATGGCGGCCGCCGAGGCTGCCACTCTGTTCTGGGATCAGGCGTTGCTGCAACCATTCTTGGCGGCGCTTGCCTGCTCCGCAGGCGTAAAGAGGATGGGGAGAGCTGATCCCGGCCACAACGCCTACGGGCGTCTGTACAACAAAACAAGCGGCAGCTTATACCTGTCCGGTATAAGCTGCCGCCTCTCCTGAGCTTTTGGGCTGCATCATGCAGAGCAGCCCTTTTCTGATGGAGCTGCAGGCACGAATTGCCCTTTTTGGCCTACCCGAGCGGATTCGAACCGCTGGCCTTCAGAGTCGGAGTCTGACGCGCTATCCAGCTGTGCCACGGGTAGATGCACGATGGGTGTGATCCTTTGCATAGATATTATACCACAACCTTTTGAAAAATGCAACCCCTTTCCGAAAAATTAGTCTGAAAAAAAAGGTATAGCGTTACAGTTCAGCGGGGGAACGGAGGAACGCCCGGGCCCCCAAAGAACTTTCAATACATTTATTATGTATTGAATGTATCGTGATGACTTT
>CAZQAI010000103.1:0-5754 GCA_964591305.1 uncultured Clostridium sp. | reverse complement strand
GCGTTCATGGCACCCAACATAACCTAAACGCAGTCGCGGGGCCCCTCACCCCACTCTACAGTGGAAAAGGGAGCGTACTATAGAGGGTGGCTGAACTGTAACCCCATAACACCGCTGTATGGAGGGATTACCTCGCCCGGTCTTGCCCGAACAGGGCGCTGTCAACCTCGGCCAGGGAGTCATACACAAAGTCCGGACGCTGGTCGGCAGGCGCCGTGAGTAGGTCGTTCTTGTGTGTCTCTCCGGTCAGCACCAGCACCGAGGTGACTCCGTTGCGGGTACCCAAGGCAATGTCGGTATACAGCCGGTCGCCGAAAATGCAGGTATCCCTCCGGGAGATGCCGGTGACTGTCTCGATCATGTCCACCACCTCAGCGTAGGGCTTGCCCAGATAACGGGGGGTTACACCGGTGGAGGCCGTGATGGCGGCGGCGATGGAACCGCTGTCCAGTATGAAGCCGGTGTCAGTGGGACAGTTCAGGTCGGGGTGGGTGCACAGGTAAACGGCTCCGCCCCGGATCAGGCGGCAGGCATTGTCCAGCTTTTCATAGGTCAGCTCGGTGTCAAAGCTGCTGACCACGAGGTCTGCCCTTTCCTCCCGGCCGCTCAGCAGGGGAATGCCGGCCTCCCGGAACAGGCCGGCCAACTCCTCTGTGCCTACCAGGTAGATGGACTGCCCGGGGTACCGGGTCTTGAGGTAGGCCACCGTCACATCGGCGGAGGTCATGATCTCCCCGGAACTCGGTGCAAAGCCCAGCCGGGTGAGCTTCTTTACATAAAAATCAGTGGCATGGGAGGCGTTGTTGGTGAAAAACAGCACCTGCCGTCCGCTCTGCCTCAGGTGGGTGATGAAGCGAATGGCAAAGTCAAAGATCACCTTGCCCAGGTATATCGTGCCGTCCATGTCAAATATGAACAATTTTTTTTGTGCCAGCACCTCTGCGGAGGGATTCAGTGTGCATGTATTCATCATGATAACGCCTTTCATGTGCCGATGATATAGTATAGGCAATACCGCACAATTCACGGCTTGCGCCTTGATGGCGTATCTGCTTGCATATTTCCCGTCATATTTCACAAATTTCGTCGGCAGAGGAGCCACTCTTGCCTTCTCAATTTGTATCATCTGACGGAAAATCTGACGGCGCATCTACGCCATCAGAATTATGCGGTATTGCCTATGCAATATAGCACATTTGGCCGAAAAAAGCAAGCCTTTTACATAAAATTTTCAGGGTAAAAGACAGTTCAGCGTTACAGTTCAGCCGGGGAACGGAGGAGCGTCCGGGGGGCTTCTTGAAAGAAGCCCCCGGACCCCCAAAGAACTTTCAATACATTTCTACAGTGGAAAAGGGAGCGTATGATAGAGGGTGGCTGAACTGTAACAAAAAAAGCCGTGGGCTTTTTCAGACTTGCTCTTGCTTTTTCACACACGATCTGATATAATAACCCTATACTCTGATCTGGACATCGGTTGTTTTTGCTTTTGGCTGCACCTATTACCTTAAGGATGAAGGAGGAGGGCACATCATGGTACGAGACATCATTTTCATCGTCATGGGCTACCTTGGCGGGAGCGTGCTGTTTGCCCGGCTGTGGGGCCGGTGGCTGATCAAATCTGACGTCACCGAGACGGCGCCCGACGCCAACCCCGGTACCGCAAACGCCTTTAAATACGGCGGCTTTTTGTGCGGAGCCCTGACCTTGATGGGCGACATAGGCAAAGGGTTTCTGCCTGTTTTCCTGTATACCAGGGAGGAAACCTCCCTGGCTCTGGCCCTTGTCATGGCGGCGCCTGTCATCGGACATGCCTTTCCTCTTTTTTATGGTTTCCGTGGCGGCAAGGGGATTGCCGCCACCTTTGGCAGTCTGCTGGGACTGTGGCCGGATATGACGCCGGCGATCATTCTGGCCGTGCTGTTCATTTTCTTCTCGGTGGCTCTGCGTATTTCACCCAACTACTACCGCACGCTGGCCGCTTACATCGGGACAGAGATCGCGGTGTTCTTTCTGTCCGGTAACCCCTGTGTGTGGGTTGGCTTCTCGCTGATCTTTGCAGCGGTCGGCTTCCGGATGCTGACCAGTAAGGAGCAAAAGGCACCTATGGAGGTAAAGCTGCTATGGATGCACTGATTCTGTCATGCAGTACCGGAGGAGGACACAATGCCGCTGCGGCCGCCATCCGGGAGGAGCTGGAGCGGCGGGGGCACCGGGCGGTGATGTTGGACCCTTATAAGCTGGCAGGCCGGGATCTGGACAGGAAAGTGGGCAACGGGTATATCCGGATAGCCCAGCGGACGCCGCGTCTGTTCGGCATGGCATACAGACTGGCCGATGAGTACCGCAGACTGCCTCTCCACTCTCCGGTTTACGCTGTCAATAAACTGATGGTCGGTAAAATGTCGGCCTACCTGGCGTCTCACCGTTACGATGTGATTCTCATGACCCATCTGTATCCGGGGGAGATTTTGACCCGCATGAAGCACAGCGGCATGAGCCTACCGCCCTGTATCTTTATCGCCACAGACTATGTCTGCATTCCGTTTACAGAGGAGATAGACTGTGATGCCTATGTCACCCCCGGGGAGGCGCTGAATCCGGATTTCATCCGTCGGGGTATTCCGGCGGAACGACTGATTCCGGCCGGGATTCCTGTCCGCCGCATTTTCAGCCGGGACATCAGCCGGGAGGATGCGGCGGATGCCCTGGGACTGGATCGCGCGAAGCGGTATATCCTGCTCTCCGGAGGGAGCATCGGAGCGGGCCTGATCCGGCGGGCGATTACGGTCCTGACACCCTACCTGCAGGCCCACCCGACATACCACCTGCTGGTCGTTTGCGGAAATAACGACAAGCTGTTGAGCCGGCTTTATCCGGAGTATGGCTCTCACCCACAGATGACCCTGATGGCCAGTACCGATCAGATGGCATTGTATATGAAGGTCAGCGACGCCTACCTGTCCAAGCCGGGCGGCCTTTCCTCCACCGAGGCAGCCGTCAGCGGCACGCCGTTGATCCATCTGGCGCCCATCCCAGGCTGCGAGACACTGAATATGGCGTACTTCCAGGCCTGCGGCATGAGCCTTGCCGTGGGGGAGAACCTGGAGAAGCTGCCGGAGGCGCTTGCCTCGCTGCGGGATCCGGCCCGTGTCATGGCCATGCAGGAAAACCAAAGACGGCACGTAAACGGCCATGCAGCGGCTGACATATGTGCCATCGCACAACAGCTGGGCTGTCGCTGAATGTGACGGTCCGCTTTTTATATCCTCTATGACAAGCCAAATGGGAAAAATAGAGATGTCTCCGCTGACGGCGGGGTACTGCGGCGGAAGGTAGGTGCGGTGAATGAGTGTATCCTGGTTTTCTGTGTTTATCCTTCTGATCCTCTTTTCATCCGTGCTGATTGAAGCCGTGCGGGGATACCGCAGGGGGTTTGTCAGGTCGGCCATCTCCCTGGGTGTGACGGTCGCATCCCTGATGCTGTCTGTTCTGATCACCTGGCGGGTATCGGATATCCCGGCAGCCACCTTGGCTGACTTCCTGAACAATCTGAGCGCCATTCAAAAAGTTCAGCCCGACCTTCCGACCTTGTCGACGCTGATCGAAACCTACGCGGATGCCCTCCTGTCGCCTTTTCTTTTTGTGCTCCTATATGTGCCGGTGCGCGCCCTGCTTGCCGTCCTGTCGCAGGTGCTGATCAAGGGGCAGACACCCACCGAGGCGCAGGTGATCATCATGCGGGGACTGGCCGCCAGAGTGGCCGCCTCCGAAACCAACAAAACGGTCACGGCAGACATTCTGTCGCGGGCCTCCCGAAATTGGCTGAAGGGTGAGCCATACCTCAATGTCAAAAAGCCGACCTTCGGTGAATACATAGACCCTGTGTTTGATGCCATGCTGAAAGCCTGCTCCAGAACCACACCCGAGACGGTGGCCCCCAATATTGCCACGTTGATGAACGTATACCTGATCCTGTACGAAAACGGCTTGCTGCACAACACAAACAGCAGTGAGGTGCAGAAAAAACTGGGGGATGATCAGATTCTGAGCAGTCTGCTGGCGGAGCTGGACGCCAATCCGGCCATGGCAGGGGTGGCAGACGCCATCCGGGATGCGGCCATGCGAGCCATGGTGCACAAGCTGCAATCCGAGATCGCGGGAGAAGCGTATGATAAGCTCATGCAGCAGCTGACCGACTCCATCAATTCACTCAGCGGCATGCCGCACGACGTCATCGTGAATACCATGACGGAGCACGCCCTGCAGTACATAAAGGACTACGGGATTGATGTCTCGTCCGGCACCGTGCAGATGGTGGTGGAGGGCATTGTTTCCGATATGGAGGGGGCGGCCAGCGGTACCATCACGCCGGAGGAGCTCGAAGATTTGCTTAAGGCAATGCCGCACAATTCACGGCTTGCGCCTTGATGGCGTATCTGCTTGCATATTTCCCGTCATATTTCACAAATTTCGTCGGCAGAGGAGCCACTCTTGCCTTCTCAATTTGTATCATCTGACGGAAAATCTGACGGCGCATCTACGCCATCAGAATTATGCGGTATTGCCTTAATCAATATGCCGGCGGTGTTGGATGATAATAAAGAAAGTCGGGAGGAGTAAGGCCATGTTGGGTAAGATCGTGCCGGTACTCCATTTCCTTACGCGAGGGCGTGCTGTCGGTGAAGCGGCATCTGATCTATGTATACCTTCATGAGCTCCAGAAATATTATGACGGAACCCCACTGTCGTACGGGCCGGAGGATTACGACATCATAGGAGCGCCGCCGGAGCTGAACATAACGCTGGAGCTGCATATTTCCAAGACAGACAGCGGCTTGCTCACGACAGATGAGATCAACAACCGGATCGGCCGGTACATGACCTTCCGTGTCATCCGGGACGGAGAGGACGTTACCTCCCAATATGGTCTGGTGGTGGGGATGCCGGACGGCGGCGAAGAGTGGGACGACTACATTCCACTCCGGGTGGATAAGAGAAACATCGAGCTGACCTCAGCCTCCCAGACCCGAACATACGACGGTACGCCGCTCACAGACGAACGGGTGAGCGTGACCAAGGGCGCGCTGGTGCCGGGGCATATCCTGACAGCCAAGGGAGAAGGTGTTCAGACAGAGATCGGAAGCAGTCTCAACATCATAAGACCCGATTTGGTGTGCATCCTGGATGCGGATATGGTGGATGTGACCAATCAGTACAATATTTCCTATATATTCGGAACCCTGACCGTGCTTGAGGAAGACGATGGGCCGATCATTGGGTCGGGGTAGGGAGGAGGAGAAATATTATATAACGCACAAACACCTGTCCGTTGGGAAAAGGGTTCTTGTGAAAATGGTAGAAAATCATGAAAAAGAGCCATACCTCTTGCATATGTATGCAGAATGTGCTATAATATTCAAATGTTGAGAAAATATATGCAAATAAAAATTCATTGATACAGTGAAGGAGCATCCTATGAGCGAGCATTGCACAAAGAAGAAAATCAACAAGATTGTCTTGGCCTACTCAGGCGGACTTGACACGTCCGTCATCATTCCCTGGCTGAAGGAGAACTACGATGACCCTGAAATCATTGCCGTATCCGGTAATGTGGGTCAGGCTGACGAGCTGGAGGGTCTGGAGGAAAAGGCACTCAAAACCGGCGCCTCCAAGCTGTATGTGGAGGATCTGACCGATGAATTCGTCAATGACTACATCATCCCCACCGTGCAGGCCGGCGCCGTGTATGAAGAC
>CAZQAI010000102.1:0-5782 GCA_964591305.1 uncultured Clostridium sp. | reverse complement strand
GATGGAAGGACGAACGGTCTTTGTGATCGCTCACCGGCTGTCCACCGTCATGAATTCGGATGTCATCATGGTGCTCGACCACGGACGCATCATCGAACGGGGCAGCCATGAAAAGCTCATTGCCGAACGGGGCACCTACTATCAGCTGTACACAGGCGCCTTTGAACTGGAATAATTCATGTCTGCCGGTTGCACACCGACTGTGGGAGCAGCTGGCAAGGGTTCCATGCACTGTTTTGCAACTTTTCTGCCCACTTTATTTACAATTAAAGCTTATTTTGGACTATTTCCGGATATTTATCGGAAATTTTGCAAAAACTATTGACATTCACTTGCAAATGCTATATAATATGTAGAGCCGCTTCATGTGGCTCTACATTTTTAACTTGAATTGTTACAATTCAGAGGTAACAAGTCTGGAAAAGCCTTTGGCTTTTTCAGGCAGGAGGTTTTGTGTCTTGGCGGTCTGAAAACCGCTATTCCGGCAAAAGCCGGAACCGCCTCAAAACTTCCGCGTTATGATAGAAAGGGATGGTTTTAGGTATGAACAGAATTTTCAACTTTTCAGCAGGCCCCTCTATGCTTCCGCTCCCGGTTCTTGAGAAAGCCGCATCCGAGTTGGTGTGCTATGGCGAGTCCGGTATGTCAGTCATGGAGATGAGTCACCGATCTCCGGATTATGAAGCTATCATCAAGAAAACGCAGGCTGACCTGCGGAAGTTGATGAATATTCCCGACCAATATAAGGTTCTCTTCCTCCAGGGCGGTGCTTCTACCCAATTTGCCGCCGTTCCGCTGAACCTGATCGGACGCACCGGCAAGGCGGACTACCTCGTCTCGGGACAGTTCTCCGGTAAAGCTTTTAAAGAGGCCCAGAAGCTGGGCTTTGATGTACGCTGTGCCGCCACCACCAAGGAAGACAACTTTGACCATGTACCCGTTGTGACAAAAGACATGATCCGTCCCGATGCTGCTTACGTGCACATGTGCTTCAACAATACCATATACGGTACAAAGTATGGTTACATTCCCGACACCGGTGATGTCCCGCTGGTGGCTGATATGTCCTCCTGCATCCTGTCAGAGCCGGTCGATGTATCCAAGTTCGGCGTGATCTACGCCGGAGCACAAAAGAACATGGCTCCTGCCGGAGTTACAGTGGTCATTGTCCGGGAAGATCTGCTGGCATATGCCGATCCCAAGATGCCTACCATGCTGGAATGGAAGACTATGGCGGAGAATGATTCCATGTACAATACCCCGCCCTGCTACACCATATATATGCTGGGACTTGTGGCAGACTGGCTCCTGTCTATTGGCGGTCTTGAGGAAATGCAAAGACGGAATCAGAAAAAAGCCGCCCTGCTGTATGAGTATCTGGATCATCAGAACTACTACCTGGCCCCGGTCAAGCCGGAATCCCGTTCCATGATGAATGTGACTTTTGTCACAGGAAACGCTGACCTTGATAAAAAGTTTGCCTCTGAGGCCGCCGCAGCCGGCATGAGGAATCTTAAGGGCCACCGCTCGGTGGGTGGTATGCGGGCCTCCATCTACAACGCCATGCCCTACGAAGGTGTGGAGTCATTGGTTGCTTTCATGAAGAAGTTTGCAGCCGAGAATCCCAAAGAATAAGGAGCAACCAACATGAAAAACATTCAACTTCTCAATAAGATTGCAAAAATCGGAACAGACCATCTTGATCCTGCCGTCTATCAGGTCGGTGAGACAGTGGAGGCTCCTGATGGCATCATGGTGCGTTCAGCTAACATGCTCGACATGACCTTCAATCCCGAACTGTTGGCTATCGCACGGGCCGGGGCAGGTGTTAACAATATTCCCCTGGATACATGTACCGAGGAGGGAATCGTGGTTTTCAACACCCCAGGTGCCAACGCCAACGGTGTCAAGGAACTGGCTCTGTGTGCCCTGTTCTTGGCTTCCCGCGACATTGTCGGAGGCATTGAGTGGGTCAAAACACTTGCTGGAGACGAGAATGCCGCCAAGACAGTTGAGAAAAACAAATCCAAGTTTGCCGGCTGTGAGATCAAGGGAAAGACCTTGGGTGTCATCGGCCTGGGCGCCATCGGCGGAATGGTCGCCAATGCGGCCATCCACCTGGGTATGGAGGTCATCGGCTGCGACCCCTTCCTCAGCGTGGAAGGAGCCTGGAATCTGGATCGCCATGTGCACCGTGCAGCCAGCTACGATGAGATCTACGCCAAAGCCGACTATCTGACCATTCATGTGCCCACCACAGCGGACACCAAGGGTATGATCTGCACCAACACACTGGCCGCCATGAAGGATGGCGTGAAGATTATAAATCTTTCCCGCGACTCTTTAGTCAAATCGGATGACATGAAGGAAGCGTTGGCTTCCGGTAAGGTTTCCTGCTATGTGACCGATTTTGCGACTCCTGATATGATTGGTGTACCCGGTTCCATTTTGATTCCTCATCTGGGTGCTTCTACCGAGGAATCCGAGGACAATTGTGCCGTGATGGCTGCTTTGGAGCTTGATGACTACCTGACGAACGGTAACATCAAGAACAGCGTCAACTTCCCTGCTGTGTCCATGCCCCGCTCCGGTGATGTGCGGGTATGCGTCCTCCACAAGAATATCCCCGGCATACTCAATCAGCTGACCGGTGTCCTCTCTGCGGAGGGTGTCAACATCGAAAACATGACCAACAAGTCCCGGGGTAATGCCGCCTACACAGTCTTTGACATTACAGGCTCTGTCTCGGAGAATGTCTCCGCGAAGCTGAACGGGCTTCAGGGTGTGGTGCGGGTACGGGTGATCTAACCGCTTCTTACCGCCCCCCTTCCGCAGACATGCGGAAGGGGGTTATATGGTCCGAGGCCTCTTGATGCAAGCCCATACCCGCCAAGAACCTGCAGCTGAACCATACTGTTACAGTTCAGCCGAGGAACGGAGGAGCGCCCGGGGGCTTCTTGAAAGAAGCCCCCGGACCCCCAAAGAACTTTCAATACATTTAGTGTATTGAATTTATTGTGATTCCTTTTCCGGAAAACCGGCGTTCATGGCACCCCAAATAACATACACGCAGTCGCGGGGCCCCTCGCCCCACTCTACAGTGTAAAAGGGAGTGTATGATAGAGGGTGGCTGAACTGTAACCCATAACTATTAATTTTCTGTAACTTTTTCCTTAAACTATTGCAATTTGACAGAAAGTGTTGTAGAATATATAATGGGTTAGGATAGTGGATTTCTCCACTTTGACCTTGACTGAATCGATATTGTACTTGAAATAAAAAGGAGATTGCAATGAACCCTACAAAAAATCGTTTTGTTCTTGACTGGCTGCATGACATGGTTGCCATGACACAGCCTGACAGCATTGTGTGGATTGACGGCAGCGAAGAGCAGGCCGCCGGTCTGCGTGAGCAGGCGCTCGCTTCCGGCGAATTGATTAAGCTGAACCAGGAAAAGCTGCCCGGCTGTTACCTCCACCGCACTGTGCATAATGATGTGGCTCGGGTGGAAGGCCGTACCTTCATTTGCACCACCAAGAAGGAGGATGCCGGCAATATCAACAACTGGATGGATCCTGCTGATTGTAAGGCCAAGCTGTCCAAGCTGTACACAGGCTCCATGAAGGGCCGTACCATGTATGTGATTCCCTACTCCATGTCCATTGTCGGCTCCCCCTTTGCCAAGTATGGCATCGAGCTGACCGACTCTATTTATGTGGTTCTGAACATGGAAATCATGACCCGGGTAGGCTACGATGTACTGGATGCTTTGGGTGATTCCCCTGACTTCATCAAGGGTCTGCATTCCAAGGCTGACCTGGATGAGACCAACCGGTATATCGTTCACTTCCCCGAGGAAAACACCATTTGGTCCATTAACTCCAACTACGGCGGCAACGTGCTGTTGGGCAAAAAGTGCTTTGCCCTGCGTATCGCTTCCTACCTGGGACGCAAGGAAGGCTGGATGGCCGAGCATATGCTGATTCTGGGTGTCACCTACCCGGATGGTTCCAAGAAGTATGTCACCGCCGCTTTCCCCTCTGCTTGCGGCAAAACCAACCTGGCTATGCTGATTCCCCCCAAGGCCTTGGCCGACAAGGGCTACAAGGTGGAGTGTGTGGGCGACGACATTGCGTGGCTGCGTGTGGGTGAGGACGGTCGTCTTTGGGCTGTTAACCCCGAAAACGGGTTCTTCGGTGTGGCTCCCGGTACCAACGAGCACTCCAACCCCAACGCTCTGCATACCTGCATGAAGGATACCATTTTTACCAATGTCTGCCTAAATACAGATACCAACACAGTCTGGTGGGAGGGTCTGGACAAGAACCCGCCTGAGCACGCCATCAACTGGAAGGGCGAGCCCTGGGATTACAGAAAGTACGACAAGGCCGACAAGGTCAACACCTCCGGTGCTCATCCCAACAGCCGGTTTACCGCCAAAGCCGTCAACTGCCCTTGCCTGAGCCCTGCCTACTATCGGCCTGAAGGTGTGCCGGTGGATGCCATCATCTTCGGCGGCCGCCGTGCTAAGACCGCTCCCCTGGTGTACCAGTCCACCTCCTGGCAGAACGGTGCCTTTGTGGGCTCCATCATGGCTTCTGAGACCACTGCCGCCGCTGCAGGCGCCGTGGGTGTGGTGCGCCGTGACCCCATGGCTATGCGTCCCTTTGTGGGCTACAATATGGGTGATTATTGGGCACACTGGCTGGAAATGGGCGTCCGTATTCCTCATGCGCCCAAGATTTTCCACGTCAACTGGTTCCGCACCGATGAGCAAGGCAACTTTATCTGGCCCGGATTCGGTGATAACCTCCGCGTGGTGTTATGGATCCTGGACCGCTGTGCCGGCAAGGTAGATGCTGACATCACCCCCATCGGGTATGTGCCCAAGGCAGAGGACATCAACATTGAGGGTCTGGAAGGCATCACGCAGGACACCGTGAAGGATCTGCTTACAGTGGACACCGAGGCCTGGCTGGAGGATGTGGAAAACATCAAGGCTTTCTACGCCCAGGTGGGTGAGCGGGTACCCCAGGCTATGTACGATGAGCTGGCCGCTCTACAAGCCCGTCTGTGCGCATCCAAATAATGTGGCTCCTTGGGGGTGTGTATTTGATATCGTCCCCTTTGTCCCCTCTCTGTTAAAGGGAGGGGATTTTATTATATAATTTTCTTCCCGCATCCACATTGAAAAATTCACAAATTACTTGCTTTTTTTCGGCATCTATAGTATAATAAGTGCACAGTCATTTCGTAAAGGAGATTTTAAGCATGAAATTACACCCCCTTTTGCGCCGCCTTACGCTGATCATGTCTTTCTGTATGCTGCTGAGCAGTATGATTGGTCTGTCCTGTCTAGCCGTCAGCAGCGACAACGCACCCACTTCCACTCCCGCAGACGACCCCGGTCTTGATCTTGACTCAGATCCTGGCACCCTGACCTACACATACTCTGAGGATGAGTCCACTGTGACCATCTCCTACATGCTCAACGGGGAGCAAGTCAGCTACACCGTACCCAACCAACATAATTATACCAGCGGCAGCCTGGCATGTACTGATGACCTCGGCCGTACCATGTACACGTCCACTGATGTCGGTTCATATGGCTCCACCGGGGAACGATATGTCGGTCTGTTCTACTTCCTCTGGCAGGGGGAACACGGTGATTCCGGTGTGTTTGATCTTCAAAAGATCATAGACGAAAACGGTCTGGAAGCGGCCGGCAAGGTTTCCTCCGGTTTATATGGTGCTCAAGGTGTCATGCATTGGTTTGCTGAAC
>CAZQAI010000101.1:0-5803 GCA_964591305.1 uncultured Clostridium sp. | reverse complement strand
TCAGCCGGGGAACGGAGGAACGCCCGGGGGCTTCTTGAAAGAAGCCCCCAGCCCCCCAAGAACTTTCAAAACAATATAAATTCAATTTCGGTACGTTGTTTGACGGTGGTTTTATTATTCTTGTTCCAAGAGAGCTAACGCTGCGGGTACCCGAAGCAGCAGAAACGCCTTTGCGGGGCCCCTCGCCCCGCTCTACAGCAAAGAGAAAAAGGAACGTATCCTTGAGGGTAGCTGAACTGTAACTCATATCTCACAATTTGTAAAATATTCACATGATTCTCTTGTCATTTTCCCTCATTTGTGATATAATAGACGCAGCAAGAACAAATAGAATGCCTACGTTTGCTGGCTTCTTCCCAGTGTTTGTTTATAGTATATATGTTGTGGCATCAGCAAACTCCGAAATTGACTCACACAGGGAGGGATATATATGAAGGTAAGGATCATCACCATCAGCCGGGAATTTGGAAGCGGAGGACACAGCATCGGAAAAGAGGTGGCCGGGAGACTGGGCGTTCCCTTTTACGACAGTGAGCTGATCACGGAGGTAGCCCGTCACAGCGGTCTATCGGAAGAGTTCATACGGGATCATGAGGAATATGCCTCCCATTCCAACAGCTTTCTGTACCAGCTGGCCATGAGTACCTCCGGTACTCACGGATACCCATCCGTGTATCAGAAGCTGTATGAAGCACAAACCCATGTCATTGCAGAGATCGCTAATCGGGAATCCTGTGTCATCATAGGACGCTGCGCCGATTACATACTGCGTCAGCGGCCTGATTGTCTTCATGTGTTCATTCATGCGGACACAGCTCACCGGGCCGCCCATGTGCTGGAACGGTATGGGGAAAGCAACAAGCCTGTGGAACAGCGGCTCAAAGAAAGGGACAACCGACGCCGGAATTATTACCGGTATCACACTGACCGTGAGTGGGGGGTTTGCGCCAATTACCACCTGGCTTTAGACAGCGGTCTTCTGGGTACTGATACCTGTGTGGAGATGATTCTGCTGGCGGCCATGGGTAAGCCGGAGGCGTGAAAGTAAGGAATCGCTGCACATACGGCGATACTCTGAACCGCAGCATGGAGGCCTTCTGGCGCCCCATGCGTATGGGAAACGCAGGGGGCTTTTGTGTCTGATTTCATATTGAGTTCGTAAATGTTTACATTCTGTTGGTTGTATTCTGCGATAATATGATGTATGATATAACCGAGAGGCATGATTTGACTACACAGCTGTGGGAGGGTAGCTCATGTTCGGATATGTGAAGGCCTTCCCGCCCGAGCTTTTGGGACGGGAAGCGGATTTTTACCGCGGCGTATACTGCGGTCTATGCCGGGCACAAGGCCGATGCACCGGTCAGTGCTCCAGGGCTGCTTTGAACTATGATCTGGTGTTTATGGCCTTGACACGCATGGCCCTGGAGGGGACAACACCAGTTTTCACTGAACGGCGATGTCCGATACACCCCATGCACAAGCGACCCATGCTGGAGCCTCAGACATCCTTGAATCTGACTGCCTTGGCTTCCGCTGTACTGACCTACCACAAGGTGGCTGACGACAGGGTCGACGAAACAGGCATGCGCCGCCTCCGGGCCAATCTCCTTTTGCCACTCATATCCCTGCCCCGCCGACGGGCCATGGTACGGTATGCCGATGGAACCCGAAAACAACATGCCACCGACAGCCGGGTACCGGATGGTCAGCTGCTGGATACACGGGTGACAGACTGCATGAAGGCCCTGGCCGCTCTGGAAGCTCGCAAGCCGCCTTCGGTGGACGAGCCGGCCGAACTGTTCGGTTCCCTCCTAGGTGACATACTGTCATGGGGGCTGACCGACAGCACAGCCCGTCTGGGACGGGAAATCGGGCTACATGTAGGCCGATGGGTGTATATTCTGGATGCGGCTGACGACTATTGCGAGGATGTACGCCATGGCCGGTACAATCCATTTGTTTGTCTGTACGGGGCAGCTCCCGCTACCCTGCCAGAATCCCGTCTGCAAGAAATTCACGCCGCTCTGATGGCTGAGCTTGATGCCGTTGTGTGTGCGGTAGATCTTGTGGATATAGCGGACAGCAACCTGTCAGGCGTGCTCAGAAACATTTTATATCACGGTATGCCCCATGTAGCCCGGAGCATTCTGCTTCCGGAAGAGACGGCGGACACAACACCCGCGCAAAGCAGAAAAAGCAAATTACAGAAAGGGAAATCACATACATGAAGGACCCATATCAGGTCTTAGGCGTCTCCCCCACCGCCAGCGACGAGGAGATCAAGACCGCCTATCGCAGCCTAGCACGCAAGTACCACCCCGACAAGTACCGGGACAGCGATCTGGCAGATCTGGCCGAAGAGAAAATGAAGGACATCAACGAGGCATACGACCAGATCAAGAAAATGCGTGCCGGCGGCGGGACGACCACCGGGCCATCCGCCGGAGGGGGGACCTATAGGCAGGGGAACAGCTACGCCGGTCAGAATGCATACGGACAGGGGACCTACACCGATGACTGGAAGAAGTATACCACCGGCTCCTACACCGGGCCGGAGGTGTTTATCTGCGCTCGACAGTTGATCAACGCCGGACGGATACGGGAAGCCGACATGGTGCTGACGGCGGTACCCGACAGCGCGCGGGGAGCCGAATGGTACTTCCTCATGGGATGTGTAGCCCTGCGTCGCCGATTTTACGTGGATGCCCAACAGTACTTTGACACCGCCTGCGGTATGGAGCCGGAAAACCAGGAATACCGTACCGCCCAAACCCGTCTGCGGGAGAAAATGAACACCTACGGTACACGGGGAGCGGACAGCCAAAATGGATGCTCGCCTTGCCATATCTGCCTGGGGTTGGCTTGTCTGGACTGCTGCTGTGACCCACGTCATATGAGCTGTTGAGTATGTAGTATGGAAAAATCAAACTATTCCGTCCCTCTCCTGCGGCGCAGTATCCACCCTTCCGCTCACCGTCCCTCTGAGGATGAGCGGCCCGGCGGATTCATGGGTCAGGCGAACAGCACAAGCACCTCCCGGACCTCCGGCGGTTCCGGCTCACCGGGTCAGACCACCGGGCCTGACCACCCCCGCAAGGGACCAGGGCGAAGGAGCCGCCGTTCAGTCAAAACCCTTCGCTTGGCTGTCTGTGCCGTATTTTGCGCTCTTGGCGTAGCGGTACTGGGTCTGGGTGCCGTGGTGGAGGTCATTGACATGACGGCCTCGGCCATGGCAGCCTTGGTATTTCTGCCCATTCTTGTGCATTACGGCAGTGGGTACGCCCTTGCCTGCTGGGGCGTCACCTCCCTGCTCGGCATCATACTCATGCCGCAGAGTCTGGCTCCTTGGCTCTTCCTCTGCCTGCTGGGCTATTATCCGGCGCTCAAAAAGCAAATCGACCGACTGCCCCGTCCTGCCGCTTTTGTACTCAAGCTGGCTCTTGTATGTGCGGCGTTGTGCCTGTACCTTTTCCTTTTCCGGCTCATCATGATGGGAGGAGCAGGAAGTCTGTCCGAGGTGTTTTTGACCGGCTTTGGAGAACAGGGAGGCAAGACTTCTTTGGCTTGGCTGTTTGTAGGCCTTTGCTTTCTGACCTTTTTTGCCTTTGATCTTCTGATAGACAAGCTGTACATGATCTACCGTCTCCGCTGGCAAAAGCGTATAGGGCGATGGCTTACATAATATGTGGCGACATACACCTCTCGATGCACTTCAGATACTTCAGATGATACAAAATGATAAGGCAAGGATCCTCACCCGGCAAAATTTGCGAAATATGACGGAAATGTTATAAAAGTGCAAGCCATGGTAACCGCATTTCGATGTTGCCTTGAGCTGCTGTTCCCAGCCTGTTTCATCGTTTTCCCGACTGTCATGCCCGAGGAACAAAGCCCTCAAAAATAAAGGTACGGAACCACGCCCGTGCATCATCCAGCTCTGCCTGTGTATGGATAGTCCACGCCACCGGGTACGCTCCCAAAGCCGTACACAGACGACGGCAAACATGCCTGGCATGGCGATGATCGTAGGACACAAAGTCGGGGCGGCTCACAAAATTAAAGAGCAGACAGCCCGCAAGCTTCATGTACCATGTATCGTGATAAAATCCGGCAGATAACTGTCCCCGGCATACATTCCGGCGGTGGCGACGGTACCAAGAGAGAACAAAAGGAAAGAAAGACTGGACAAGGTACACGCCCGGATAGACATCCAGTATGGGGGCCGCCGTCTCACACAACCGCCGACAGGTGGGTATGTCCGTACATTTGAACTCTATCAGCAGAGGAACCCGCCCTTGTACCAGTGTCAGGAGTTCTTCCAGGGTGGGTACGGTTTCGTCCGTCCCACCCAAGTGTAAGGCTTTAAGTTGAGACAGCGTCATGGACTCCGGTGTGCCCTCCACGCCGCACAGGCGACGCAGAGAATCATCGTGAAACACCACCACCCGGTTGTCCGCCGTGATGTGTATGTCGGTCTCAATCATATACCCTGCCCTGACCGCCTCCTCCAAGGCGGCCAGGGAGTTTTCCGGTGCTCTCGAACGCTGTATTCCGGGACACGCAGGCAGGTCATGCAGACCCCGGTGGGCAATATACCGTCCCTCCAGCAGGGCTCTGTGGGGATGGCGGCGCAGGGACGGGCATATCAGGTACAGGAACAGGAGCAACAGAAAACCCACTGCTCCCAATGCGATCCACACAATATTCATTGCATTCAATGGCTCATGGTCTCAACCGCAAGGCGTGCGGCATCCTCTGAGATGGTGCAGGCCAGTGCATACAGGGGGACAGTCTGTGAGAGAGCAGTCACAGAATCCAGTACAGCGGAGAACTGATCCTCTCTTGCAGGCCGGTAAACGGCGCTCAGGAGCTGCGTCCAGCCATCCGTGGGTGAAACCGTCTCGATCCTGTTCTGTGTGCCTCTTGATAAAAAGCAAATACCGCCTACAGGGGCTGAAGCGGCCACGCCCCAGCCTTCCTTGCCGTTCCAGGGGGTGCCATATGCTGTCACGCATCCGGTATTCCCGATGCGAAGGAGGGGCTTATCCCCGTTGAGGATCCTGGCCCGATTGCCCAGCCATTTCAGCCACAGCCCGGCATGAGTGGTCTTCCCCGTGCCGGATTCTGCCACAAACAGGTATGCCTTTCCGTCTGCCTCTACAGCACAGCTGTGAAGCATGACTATGTGACGATCCGACGCAGCCTGACAAAAACGGCGATAGGCGGCCGTCTCCTCCAGTTCGGCATCGGAAGCATCCGGCACCTTGGACAGTGTGCGTTCAAGCTCTATGTCCTCTTGGCCTATATCAATGGTGATTTCAGGATTTTTGTCGGTCAGAAAAGGCCTGCACAAAGAGGTAAGGCGAGAGTAGGTGTGGCGGAAAAGAACCGGTATATCCGCCAAACAGCAGACAGTCGATTGAGAAAATGGTGAATTCTGAGAATCGCGAAAAGACATCAGCCTGTCTCCTTTCAGATATTCATTCATGCTGTATCATGCCCGAAAAGCGCGTTAAGCAAAAAGGCCGCAGATAACCTGTGGCCTCTATGGTGGAAACGAGGGGACTCGAACCCATGACCTCACGGATGTGAACCGTGCGCTCTAACCAGCTGAGCTACGCTTCCCTGCAACGATCCGTATTATATCATACTTTCCGGAAAAATGCAAGAGCTTTTTGAAAAAAAGTCGTCATTTTTTTATTCGGAGTGCTACAGTTCAGCCGGGAAACGGGGGGAACGCACAGACCCCAAAGAACTTTCAATACATTTATTATGTATTGAATTTATCGTGATGACTTTT
>CAZQAI010000100.1:1585-5809 GCA_964591305.1 uncultured Clostridium sp. | reverse complement strand
AGACGAGGAGACGAGGAGACGAGGAGACGAGGAGAACGCCCCCCACCCGGCCGGCATTTGCCTTATTAGGTTATCACCCTATTTATTACATGATTCGCGCGCCGGACCCGCGCGCCTTAGTTATCTGGTCCACCAAACATAGCATAACCATGCCGGCCGGGTGGGGGGGAACGGAAAACAAAAAGGGAAAGAGGATTTTATAATACAGAAGGAAATCAAAGTCTAAGAGTTAAGGAGACGAAGGAACGGAAGCACAAATGAGAAGGAGGGTTATATAGTACCGCTACACGGTGATACTAACGTGTAGCGTGAAGAGCGTGGAGAGCGTGGAGATCCGGAAAGACTCGGAAGAGCGTTTAAAAATGAAAAATGCCAACCGCAAACGGTTGGCATTCAGAATTACGATTAAAAAAAGCGGGGGAAGTTCCGCACCAACTGGCGATCATTTTTTTAGCGATTGTATTTGACAGGAGGACTGTTAAAAAAGGCGAAAAAAATTGGATTGTTATTAAAAGGGTGCAGTTAAGAAAGCCTTTTGCCCCCCGCGCCCCCAGCTGGGGAACCGGGGGACAAAAGGCCTTTTGTCGATTGTTTCACGTGTTCCATCTCCTAAAAGTCGAGCCGCCAAGGGGTACTTACGAAAGCAGGGCTTGTAAGCTGTTTGGATTACTACAATGAGCGCCATGCTTTGAAGTTATGTTGAACCGCCGTATGCCGAACGGCATGTACGGCGGTGTGAGAGGGGAGAGAAAATCTCCCCTACTCGATTGGAAAGTCACAATTTCGGCACAAAATGACACATAGTCAGAAACAAATGCATATAAGAATGGCTTGAATGAATGGACTATGAATAATTATGCGCCCATTATGCATTGCTCTTGCCGTCATTCGGGAAGGGGAGCGGATACCGAAACCGAAAAAGCGGGGTCTCCGTAAAAGGGGACCCCGCCGGATGAAGTATATGAAATCATGGGGTGGTAAGTGTGGCTGATATAGGCAGTCCGCACATATCGCCGGTTTCGACATCGCTGCTGTCGGCACTCACGACAGATGATCCGCATTAACGGCAGAAAGAGTGCCGGGGTTAAAAACCTGTACGCTGGAAATATTGGCGCCCAGCTTGCTAAGCTTATTGACTATGTCTTCGTAGCCACGGTAAATACATTCCGGATGGAGCACGTAAGATTCACCCTTGGCTATTAAAGCGGCCATAACCATAGCGGCTCCGCCCCGTAAATCGGTGGCACTCATGGTGGCGGGGGAGATGGTTTGACTCCCGAAACAGGTGACCATGTTGGAAGCCTCCACGTGTGAATAGGTGATTCCTGCCTTCATGAGTTCATTGAGATAAACAAAGCGGCCGGCCCATATATTTTCCGTGATGGTTCCGATGCCGTCAGCCATGGCGAGAAGCACGGCAAACTGGGGGTGCATATCGGTAGGAAAGCCGGGGTAAGCATCCGTTTTGATCTGCACACCCTTCAAACGTCCGTCCGAGCAGACCGTGACGCTGGTCTCACTCTCCTCATCAATGACCGTGACACCCATATCCCTCAATTTGTTGGTAATGGCCTCCAGGTGCTTGGGAATGACATTGGTGATTCTGACACATCCGCCTGTACCGGCCACAGCGGCCATATAGGTTCCGGCTTCAATCATATCCGGAATGATCTTATAAGTGCATCCATGCAAAGCCTCAGTTCCGAATATCTTGATTTCGGAGGTGCCGGCTCCCTTGACGGTGGCACCGCACTCTGTAAGGAAACGGGCCAGATCCGCAATATGGGGTTCTCGGGCGGCGTTCTGGATCACAGTCAAACCGCCGGGAATCAGGGATGCCCCCAGCATGATGTTGACAGTAGCCCCCACCGAGGGGGTGTCCAGCATGATCTTAGTGTCATGAAGGGACAGACCGTCCGGCACATCTCCGCAAAAGCCGTTGTTCATACGCATCTCGGCGCCCATCAGCTCAAAGGCCCTGGTATGGTAATCCAGCGGCCGACTGCCGCCAAAATCACAGCCGCCGGGATATCCTGCCCGGGTATGGCCACAGCGAGCCAGCTCAACACCCATGAGGTAAGCGGAGGCACGGATCTTGCCAATCAGATCCTGAGTACCGGTGCAGGGGCGGAATCCTATACCGCAGATACGCAATGTGGTGGGGGTGATGTAAGAGATGCTGACACCCATGGAGCGAAGTAGCTCCACTGTGGTGCTTATATCCTGTACCTGCGGTACGTTCTGAAGCTCGCAGGTCTCGTCGTTCAGGGCACAGGCGAACAGGATCGGCAGGGCAGCATTTTTCATCCCGCCAATCTGGACGATCCCGTTGAGACGGCGACCGCCGGAAATATGCAACTTTTCCATATATATGTGATCACGATCCTTCGCAAAGGACGATCGCTCCTTATTAACAGTGTGGGTACGTAACGGGTTCCTTACGCATAGGACAACCGTCATGGCAGACTCAAAACCGATGGCGTATGACAGACTCATTCGGATACTCTCGTGGATACATAACGCCATCGGCACATTGACTAACTCTTTTTTATTCTCTTTCTCTGCCTCCTATCATAGCATAATTATTCAAGATTGTAAAGTATGGAAAAGAAAAGTTCACGATTAATTTACAAATCCGCCTTTTTCCAACAGTATAAAAGAGGCCGATCGAGCATACTCAGGAGGATGTTTTGTAGTAAGCTACTGTCAAATCTACAACCATGCCATAGCTTTTGGTTCCCACTTGCACATCCTGACTCTGCAGGTATGCATTATTGACCGTATTGGATACCTTGGAGGCGGTGGATTCCTTATACTTGTCGTAGAAGCGGTTGTAGGCAGACATCTCATCCAGTACCTGACTGTCCAAATGTGCCACTGCATCAAAGTAAAGATTCCGATCAGCGCTGTACAGGGCACTGGCAACAAACTCATACATATTCAGGTATGCGCTATACCGTACATAACTGTCCTCTGAGCCGATACAGACGAGAAAGGCAACAAAGTTGGCTTCGTCTTCTCGGGCGATACCCCGTTGATGCGCCAGCTCATGAGCAGCGGTGTAGGGTATGGTGTAGTCCGGAAAATTCACATTGATGTTGGCCTCTCCGGTAAAGAAAGAGTATACGCCGGTGATATGCATGTAGGACATCACCTCACTGATGCATACCGGCTTGACCCGGGTGTAGGTGTGCGTGATGAAGTCGTGATCTACGCAGAAGTCCGCGTAAGCCTCGTTCAGTTTCCCGTTCATGTCTTCCAAAGAGTAGGGCATCGTAGAAAAGCTTCCCTCCCGGAAGGCTACCTTGTCGGTTTCCTCATTGATATGGTCAATGAGGATGAGGGCGGTATCATACAGTTCCTCGGCGCTGACATCCGATTTATTCAGTTCCAGCTTGTGATCAAGGGAGGTACCCCGGTACCCGGCTGAGAAGTTGAGGACAAACACGGAAAAAATGCTGACTACCACCGATAGCAGGATACCGAGAAACACACCCGCTGTACGCCATGATTCGCAACGGTATTTGATCGCATAACGAAGGATCAGCACAAGGGCCACCGGAAGCAACCAGATCGTGCATTCTCCCAATGAGAAGGGAAGCCAATTGGTCAAGTTGGCTAATGCGGCACGCAGGTAGGCACTGACATTCTCATTGAACCAATCGGCGAAAGCGGGACTTGCGATCTGGATGATATACAGCACAAAACACACGGCTGCCACACCATACAGTATCCGGCAAACGAGAGGCAGATGTTCGTATTTGGGGTTTACAGGGCGATAGGCGGCCTTTTGATCATCCGGCAGTGTATCATATACCGAAGCTCGAATGGGGGTGCGTGGGGTGTCAGAGGCAGGTAAATCGTTTCGTTTCATAGGGTATCCTTTCATCATCCGGTATTTTCAGAAATCATGATCCCACACAATCCGGAGAGCCTTCATTGTCCGGATACAGAGGGGGTGCGGTCAGAAAGGCAGCGGAGTCGAATTCAGATTCCATGATCCTTCTCATGTCTTCCGGCAATGGCGCCCAGGTATGCATGAAACCGTCAGGAGCGGGAAAATTCAGTGGTGTGGTGGCGTCAAAATCCTCCGGCATGCCGGAAGAGAGAACCCTTACGACTTCGGGCGACGGATGTATGATGTCCCGTTGCATAGGGAAGCGAGCTACGTCGCCATCCGCTGCCGGGAGGAACGAACCGGCCGGATCGTCTGTGGTTCCCCGG
>CAZQAI010000100.1:0-1575 GCA_964591305.1 uncultured Clostridium sp. | reverse complement strand
ACAACGACAGGGCGTGAAGTGCCTGGCGACCGATCTGCGGGGAGAGGGTACCATAGATATCGTCGCCGAGGATGGGAAAGCCAAGGGACGCAAAGTGGACGCGAAGCTGATGGGTACGCCCTGTGTGGGGAAGTGCCAGCACCAAGGAATGCGCACCCGATACCGCCAATACACGATATACGGTACAGGCATCCACCGCCACCTGCGATTCATTACCCTGCGTCTCATTCCTGCCGTAGGGTAGGGCTGTTCGGCGTATGCCTCCGGGTTCCGGGGGCAGGATGGGGACATTCACGGTGTGAAATTGGCCGTCACAGGGCATAACACCGTCCAGAATGGCCACATATCGCTTGATGACTTCCCGCCGGCTGACGGCCCTCCCGAGGCAGCCCGCCGCCGCCCGGGTTTTGCCGACAACCGTAACCCCACTGGTATTGCGATCCAAACGGCCAAGAGGGCGAAACACAAAAGGCTCCCCTGTGGCATGGTAGCGGAAGGCCAACGCATTGGCAAGGGTGTCGGTCAGGTGTCCGTGAGAGGGATGGGTCGGCATTCCGGCTGGCTTATTCAACACAATGATATACGCATCTTCGTATAGAATGTCCAGTGGCCCTTCGACAGGCAGTACGGTTTCGGTAGCATCCTCCGGGGTGTTGGCGTCGGCTATCTCCAGCATGTCTCCGGCGTGAAGCACATACCGCACCGTGACAGGCATGCCGTTGACCAATATACCCTGCGGCCTGGCCTTGAGGTGCGAGACGACGCCGGATGAGAGACCCAGTGTATATTTAAGATAGGAACGAAGCAGCCGCCCCTCATAGGCGGCGGGGATACGGACAGTCATGGTATACTGTTTCCTTTCCATCCACAGAATATGACAGACAGGGAACATATGTGAGAATATTCTTGCTTACCCATATTTTCCCGCGGATCAGAAAAAGCCCGTTATGCAGTGTCTTGCTGCTCACGGGATTACGGATCATGTGAATGAAATGACCGCATAAGATCCTCAATGACAGCTTTGTCGGCCGGGCAGAAAGGGAACTGCCCGAGTTCCTCCGGAGTTACCCAGCGGATATCACGGTGTTCCTTCATAACAGGGGTGCCGGCTGCGATCCGGCAGAAGTAGAAGCGGATGTGAACCGATCGGTCGGGATAGACATAGGTCGTTTCCGCTGCCTGAGACATGACATGCAGCACGACATCCAGTTCCTCCTGGCACTCCCGGATCACGCAGGCTTTGCCGCTCTCGCCGACTTCTGTCTTTCCCCCGGGAAATTCCCACAGAAGGCCGCAGGCCTTGCTGTTCGGGCGTTGGCATATCAATATTTTACCATCTTTTCGTATAATGGCCGCCGTGACTTCGATCATGGATATACTGTCTCCTGTTTATCATACATATGGTAAGCGGTTGTCATAAGATCATCCTATCTTCATTATAGCATATGGAAACGGAATTTGCAAGACCTTTCTCAAATCTGGGTGAAAGGAGGCGATATCAATGCCGCAAGCAAAGCTGTCGGAGTTACAGTTCAGCCACCCTCTATAGTACGCTCCCTTTTCCACTGTAGAGTG
>CAZQAI010000099.1:0-6001 GCA_964591305.1 uncultured Clostridium sp. | reverse complement strand
TGCCGTGTACAACTGGCTTGTTGTATCCGGATGGCAAATATATTATAACAGGAGAATCAGAAAATGAGAGGAATCTTCCGCACGCTGACCGCTGTACTGTCGCTTGTTACGGTGCTGTCGGTTCTGTCCGTACCCGCACTGGCAGACAGTTATGACCGCTTTGCGGATGCCGGACAGCAGACTCATGAGGTGAGATCCACCTCCACCCCCATCATCCTGGACGGCAAGATATCCGAGGGTGAATGGAACGCAGACGCCATCGAAGTCAAGGTGGGCGATCCTGGCGTGATGTGGTTGGACTGGACTGTCGAGGAGAGCTTTCCGCAGGACGAACTGTCCGAGATCATTCCCTGGCACATCCGCTACTATGTGACCTACAACGCTGAGGGCCTGTATGTCGGAGCCGAAATCACCGAGCCCACTCACTATTGCCCGGACGACTCCGTGGACAACTTATGGACACATGACTGTCTGGAGGTAGATGTATCCTTGGATCCCTACGGAGACATTGAAAACGAGGAGATCGATTTTACCGAGGATAATATGCTGGATCGGGTTCGCAACGCGTATGCCCTGGTGGATAACGGCGAGGACGATCCCTATTCTGTAGGCTACTGTTACACCGCCTCCACATATGGACTCTACACCGTTTCCACGACTCCCATGGACAGTGACTACTACTGCATCGCCCGCGAGGAGCAGGTGACCACCTATGAGATCTTCTTCCCCTGGATCGACCTATGGATAGAAGAAAAGGCTCCCTCCGAGGTGTACATCAACTTCCAGCTTCACATCGCGGATAATCGGTATACCGAATACTGTATGGAAGGCTATAACAGCTGCCTTGGCGGCATTCGCTACGCCCTCATGCTGGACGCGGAGCAAAGAGACGAGTACCACACATCCAAGAGCATGATTCTGCACATATTCAAACTGACCGATTTCGCGGCCGTCAATGGGGAGAGCGGAGAAACCGGAACCGAGACCGATACGACCCCTGTAGCCGAGATCGATACGGCCGCCGGAACTGAGGCCAATACAGATTTGGAAACCAATGGAACTGAGACGGCTGCGCAGACCGACAAGTCGGCCGACCCGTCAACCGACACAGCAGCCGATCCCGCAGGCGGCACCTCATCCGGTGGCTGTTCCTCTACCCTAGGCCTGTCCGCCGCTCTGCTGCTTACCGCCGCAGCTGCTTGGGCGTTCAGAAAAAGAAAAGAGTAAAACAGACATTTGCAATGGGCTCTGGCGAGACGGTTTCGCAGGGCTCCGCCCCAGGCCCCGCCAGAACCCTTCTTGAAAGACGGGGATCCGGCTCATCCTGTCAGCTGGACAATTCACCCCTTGTGGCCGACTCCGGTTCTTTCTTTTGTCCTTGTTGCCAAAAATCCGGGGCTTGAATAGGGTAATTTTTTCTGTTTCATACAAGGAAAAATCCTTGCAATCCGTGGAGAAATGTGTTATAATGTGGAAGTAGAGTACAAGGAGAGTGGGTTTTGAGCGAATCCACTCTTAACTTTTGCCAATTCAAATGTGAGGCGGCGTCCGCAAGGACAACACACCCGCTCACCGCAGAGAAAGGAGAGGCTCCGCTCACATGGAGGCCGTCCCTGCGCAGGAAGGAGTACTATGTCCCCTCGGAAGGATCAACAAAAGCCCGTAGCCCGGCGGGTTCCCAATCCGGGACGGGGCCGCATGGCCGAACAGGTGCGAACCCTGATCTCCCCGGTGGCGGAGCAGTTGGGCTACCTCCTCTGGGATGTGACCTATGTCAAGGAGGGGGCTGACTACATTCTACGGGTAACCATTGACGGAACCGGGGAAAGCGGCATCACGGTGGACGATTGTGAACGCATGTCCCACGCCCTTGACCCGGTGCTGGACGAAGCCGATCCCATCCCTGACTCCTACCTTCTGGAAGTGTCCTCCCCCGGCATCGAGAGGGATCTGACCAGGGCGGAGCATTTCTCTGTCTGTGCCGGTGAGAAGGTAGAGGTGCGCCTGTTCGCTCCGGTGGATGGATGCCGGGTCTTTACAGGGATTCTGCAGGGCCTTGACGGGGAGGGACGGATCGTCCTGGAGACCGCCGGGTCGGTTCGCACCTTCCCCCGGGAGACGGCGGCCAAGGTGAGAACGGTCTTTGACTTCGGCAGACAGTAAACGGCGCCATGAGCAGCCGTATTAATTTCTGAAAGGATGTAGTGCAATGAATGCGGAGTTTTTCGGGGCCCTTGAACAGCTGGAAAAGGAAAAGGGCATCCCACAGACATATATGCTTGAGAAGATTTCGGCGGCTCTCCTGTCCGCCTTCAAAAAGGAGTATGGGAACACCGCCCTGATGCGGGTGGAATTCGATCCTGCCAAAAAGAAAATGAAGGCCTACCTGCAAAAGGAGGTCGTGGAAACGGTGGAGGATCCCATCTGTCAGATCTCCCTGGAGCAAGCCAAGTCCATCAGCCGACGGTACGATCTGGGTCAGCTGGTGGAGCAGGAGGTCAAGACCGACAACATGCACCGCCTCAGTGCCGCCGCTGCCAAGTCCGTCATCATTCAGGGCATCCGTGAAGGGGAGCGCCAGGCTATGCAGGACGCCTTTGAAAGCAAAAAGGAGGAGCTGATGACAGCTACGGTCAGCAAGGTCGACAGTGAAAAGGGCGATGTGCTGCTGGAGCTGGATCGGGGGGTTCACGTCCTGCGTAAAGCCGAGCAGATTCCCGGTGAGATCCTGACAGTGGGACAAAAGGTCAAGGTTTTCCTAACCGAGATCAACAGGGAGGCTCAGGGGCCGGTGATTTCCCTGTCCCGGATCCATCCCAAGCTGGTGTGGCGTCTGTTTGAGTTGGAGGTACCGGAAATCCAGGAGGGAATCGTCATCATCCGGGGCATATCCCGTGAGGCCGGCTCCCGCACCAAGATCGCCATCTACTCCCGGGATCCGGCAGTGGATGCTGTGGGTGCCTGCATCGGCACACGCAATATGCGTATCAACGCCATTCTGGACGAACTGGCCGGAGAAAAGGTGGACATTGTCCGCTATAGCGAGGTCCCCGAGGAGTATGTGGCCGCCGCTCTGGCTCCCGCTTCTGTCAATCAGGTGATCATGACCGGAGACAAGGCCTGCCAGGTCAATGTGAACAGCGAGCAGCTTTCCCTGGCCATAGGCAAAGAAGGGCAGAATGTCCGTCTGGCCGCCCGCCTGACCGGGTTCAAGATCGACATCAAGGCAGAGTAAAGCGGGAACATCTGTCAGACACGAATCACGTCGCCAGCCACCATGTTGGCTGAATGATTCGGAACACATGATACAGGAAGGAGGCAGGCACATGAGCGGCAAGACAAACAGGGCCCGCGCAGCGGGGCCGGAAACCAAACCGGCGCAGGGAGCCCGCCCCGGCTTAAAGCCCCGCAAAATACCCATGCGGCAGTGTCTGGGCTGTAACGAACACAGGCCCAAGATCGAACTGCTCCGGGTAGTCCGCACCCCTGAGGGAGAAATATGCCTGGACTTCACCGGCAAGCGGTCCGGGCGAGGCGCCTACATCTGTCGGGATGTGTCCTGTCTGCGCCGGGTGCGCAAGAGTCACCGACTGGAGCGCAGTCTGGACTGCGCCATCCCCGAGGAGGTCTACGACCGAATGGAGGCCGAGCTTGCCGGTGCGGAGGCGTCCCATGAGTGAGACGCATTCCACCCCGGATGCGAGTCGTCATCTTCTCTCCACGCTGGGGCTGTGTGTCCGGGCGCGAAAGCTGATCGTGGGTACGCCCATGGTTTGCGAGGCTATGCGCCGGGGGGACACGGTGCTCTGCGTGCTGGAGGCTTCCGACACCTCCGACAACACCCACCAAAGGCTCACTTCCAAATGCGCTTACTACCGTGTCCCGCTGCGCCGATTGTGCGAGGGGAGCACCGCACTGGGCCGGGCAGTGGGCAAAACCGGGGCTGTGGCCGCTGTGGGTCTGACTGACCCCGCCCTGCTCCGGGCGATAGAGAAGCATCTCCCCGCGCTTTGATTTCCATCTTTGATTTCACATATTCCGCATTTCCGATTTGTCTTGTCCCGCCTGGGGCGGGTAAACCGTTATCACGCAACGTGTAGGAGGGTATATGGCGGCATTCAATCCACAATTCAAAATTAACCAGATGGCGAAGGACATGGGGCTGAAAAGCAAGGAGCTGACAGACCTTCTGGCCGGAAAGGGGCTGCAGGACATCAAAACCCAGAGAGCCCTGACCGAGCGGGAGTTCAGCGTCCTCATGCAGGCCCTGACCGAGGCAAATCAGATTGACAACATTTATGATTACATGGATGGCATCACCTGTATTCCTTCCCGTAAGGCTGCTTTGGCCGCAGCCGAAAGGGCGGCGACCGAAAAAGCAGCCGCCGAAAAGGCGGCGGCCGAGAAAGCAGCCGCCGAAAAAGTAGCCGCCGAAAAGGCGGCAGCTGAAAAAGCAGCAGCCGAAAGGGCGGCGGCCGAAAAAGCAGCCGCTGAAAAGGCAGCTGCTGAAAAGGCGGCGGCCGAAAAAGCAGCTGCCGAGAGGGCGGAGGCTGAAAAAGCAGCCGCTGAAAAAGCGGCTGCCGAAAAGGCGGCGGCTGACAAGGTCGCTGCCGAGCGGGCCGCCGCTAAGGCGGCTGCTGAGCGGGCTGCACTTGAACGTGTAGCACGGGCCAACGCCATCGGCTCCGCAGGCGCCCGCCGCCAGGCTCCCGGTGCAACAGCCGGAGCGGCCGGAGGCAGAACCGCCTCGCCGACCGGCTCCGCTGCACAACCCGTCCGGGCACCGTCCCATGACGGGCAGAGAATCGACGCGCACCCAGCCGGTGACAGATCGTCCCGGCCGGACGGACGCGCGAATCAGCCCAGTCAGCGTCCCATGAGCAGTCGCCCGGCCGGGGATCGTCCCGCCGGAGACCGCCCCGTGGGGGATCGGTTCGGCACCCGCACCGATGGGCGTCCGGGCCAGGGTACACAGCGGCCGGAAGGCCGTTCGGCAGACAGCCGTCCTGCGGACGGGCGGTTTGATCGTCCCCAAGGCCCACGCCCGGACACCCGGGGAACCGGCGGACGCCCCACAGGCGGCCGTGGCGGCGAGCGGGACAAGGGAGACTTCGTCCAGAATGCCCCCCGTGAGCACTTCCAGGTACAGGCCATTGTCCGTGGCCAGACCCCCAAGGGCGGAGACGCTCAAAAGGCCCCCCGTGGAGCTACCCGCGTGGTCGACACCCGTATGTCCACGGTGGATCTGTCCAAGTATGACGACAAGCTCAACACCTTTGTGTCCGAGCGGATGCAGGACGCCCGCGGCGGCAACCAGAAGGTAGGGAAAAAGCCGGGCCAGCAAGGCGGTGCCCGTCAGGGATCACCCGCTCCCCGCAGACCCATCAAGGCCGGAAGCAAGAAGCAACCGCCCGTCAAGAAGACGCCCCTGCAGGTGCAGATCCCCGAGGAGATCATGGTCAGCGACCTGGCTGCCCGCCTCAAGGTTACGTCCGCCGAGGTAGTCAAGCGGCTGGTGCTCATGGGTGTGATGGCCACTGTCAACCAAACCATCGACTATGATACCGCTGCCCTGGTCTCTGAGGAGCTGGGCGCTGTACCCTCCCGTGAGGTGGTTGTGTCGATTGAGGAAAGACTGTTTGATACCAGCGAGGACGCCGCAGAGGATCTGGTGACCCGTGCGCCTGTGGTCTGTGTCATGGGGCATGTGGATCACGGTAAGACCTCCCTGCTGGACGCCATCCGCAACACCCATGTCACTGCCGGGGAGGCCGGCGGCATCACCCAGCACATCGGCGCCTACCGTGTGCGGATAAACGGGCAGGACATCACCTTCCTGGATACCCCCGGCCATGAGGCCTTTACCGCTATGCGTGCCCGGGGAGCCCAGGCTACCGATATTGCCATTCTGGTTGTGGCTGCCGACGATGGCATCATGCCTCAGACGGTAGAAGCCATCAACCATGCCAAGGCCGCCGGAGTGAGCATCATTGTGGCCATC
>CAZQAI010000098.1:0-6073 GCA_964591305.1 uncultured Clostridium sp. | reverse complement strand
GCCTTGCCACTGTCCTGGTGTGTCTCCTCCCCGTCCCCAGCCATCAAATCAGCCACCACCAGTCCGGCTTCGTTCATACCGTCCAAGGGAACATATACGGCGGCTAACGCGAGCATGCGGTCTGCTATGCTCCCGTCAGGCGTCCAGTCCTCGTCAAAACCCAGAAAGTCCAGGCACGCGGTGGAGACCGACTCATACCCGTTCTCCGGTTTGGTGTGTACAATCATCGCCCGGCAAGGCTCCCAGTCATAATTCCGTCCGAACATGACTTCCCCCTGCTCATCCTTGGCAGACAGCGTGCTGCACCCGTATGTACCGGAAGATATCAGGAAACCCGCCGCTTCGGTATCTGTCTTGGGTTTATATAGGCCGTGTGACAGAAATTCCGCTATGTAAGCAGCCATGTCAGCATCATTGGCTCCGCCCCCTTGCTCCAGATACTGATCAAAACCGTAGTCTCCGATATATTCCATAACATACAGCCCGTCCTCCAGCTGTGTCACCGTCAGGGCCGCGGTCAGCTGAGTGCGGAACAGGCAGACCGCTCCTGCCAGCAGTCCGACCAACAGGGTGAGCAGACATATCACCACGATCAGAACGATCAGACCGCGTTTTCTTCCCCGCCTCATATGTTGCCCCCGGCGTTGCTCCTGGCGGTCTATGTGATCATGCGCCATATATATGACTCCTTTCTATGAAGGACATTGACTATGTATATTATACTTTATTTTGCCTGGTATGTCAAGGGGAAGCAGAAAACAAAGCAGAAAACTGGTTACAGTTCAGCCACCCTCTATAGTACGCTCGCTTTTCCACTGTAGAGTGGGGCGAGGGGCCCCGCGACTGCGCGTTTAGGTTATATTGGGTGCCATGAACGCCGGTTTTCCGGAAAAGTAATCACGATAAATTCACTACAATATATTGAAGTTCTTTGGGGGTCTGGGCGCTCCTCCGTTCCCCGGCTGAACTGTAACGAAAACTGCAGAAAATTCATAGCTACGGTTCAGCCGGAAAGTCCGATCTTCCGTTGGTGTCGGAGACAGTTGGTGTCAGTGACAGTTGGTGTCATAGACATGCGAAGATCCTACTTCCCCGTCTCTTAAGCCAGATCAGTAGACCAGCCGCGATACCAGACAACAGGAGCGCACAAGCCAGAGTCAGCAGCTCATATCTCAGGATACCATGCAAGGCGAAGCATAAGCCTCCCAGCACCAACACCAGCCCCCAGCCGCCAAACAGGCTCAGCATCACACCCATGCTCTGTTTGACCGGTACAGTCTCATTGGTCCATTCTAAATTGGGCATTTTCAGGTTGAGCATCAAACCAAAGGCGGCCATAACCAGAACGAATAGCTGAGGCAGTACCACCACGGCCACAGCTGACAGCACAGGTAAATGAAGAGCTGCAAGCATGCACACCGAGCTGATCAGTACCGGGATGCATGTGACCACAAGGTGCAGAGCCAGTTTTGCTCGAAGTACCTGCCAAGCTGATATCGGCAGAGCCTGCACCAGCCACAGATTTTTTCCCTCCAGGGAAACAGATGGAGCGGTGATTACATTCATAGTCGACAGATAACATAAGACAGCACAGGCAGTCAATGTTAAGAGACCTGTTTCTCCGCTCAGCATTTGCTGAGCTATGTCACGAAGCCATGATGCTCGTATCAGTACAAATACGGACATGACCGGAAGCAGTATGGTACCCATTCCGCAGTTGAGCATGTAAACGGGGCTGGAGGTAAACCGACGTCTTTCTTTTGACAGTAAGGCTGCCATTACGCTACGCTGTCTGGACGCTTTTCCTTTGTATTTCTTTTTGCTGCCACCCCGATTCACGGTAGCTATATGAAGAAAACTGCGGGAGAGAATCAGGCAGGTCAAGGCGAACAAAGCCGTCACGGTTACAGTCAGAATCAGCATGGGCAGTACCCGCCCTGTCCCGGCCAAACCCATCAAATATAACGGATTGAAGGATGAATCTAGGTGTCCGGCTATGATCTGAGCATTATCCAAAAGCTTACTCAACAACTGGGCAGACTGATAATATACATAGAAATACCCACCCATGAAGAGCAGTGAAACGGCTACAGTCACAAAGCTCTTGTTGCGGATATGGGCACTGATGAGCGCTACCACCCATCCCAGCGCACAGGACAGGGTGAGCACAAAGAGGGACAGCAGGACAAACAACAGAATACCAAAGATTACCGACAGAACATTCGGCTGCCCCTGCATAAACCAGACTATAAGTGTCGGAATGTACACCAGCGCCATGTAAAGAGTGCCCCATAACCATACGCCAAACAGCCTGATCACCAGGATATATCGGGACGGAATAGGCAGGGATAGCAAGAGCTGGTTGTCCTTAGCTTGATACAAACTGGCATATGTATTAAACACACTGCCAAACACGCCCATGGCCACCGAAAGGACGCCCATTATGACAAAATACATCCAGGGAAGTCCCATCTCGCACATGGGAGCACACAGTCCGACGGCGGTCATGAAAAACACACTGCCCAGGAATACGAACAGCAGCAAGTAAAGCACGCCCATGCCGATGATGCCGGCCTGCGAACGTTTCTTTCCCGTCTTTCTGTCGCGGAAAAGCCAATCGTTCATTTCAAGAAATTGCTTTTTAAACAGCGTTTTCAGCATAGAGACCACCTCACTTTCCAAGAGGTTCTTCGCCGGAATGGCGATCTTCACCGCCCTCCAGCTCCAGAAAGACATCTTCCAGAGATGTATCCCCTCTGACTTCCTCCATGGTACCCGAGCGGATGAGTTTACCGGCCTTTATAATGGCTACCTTATCGCACAGTTTCTCCGCCACCTCCAACACATGTGTGGAAAAGAAAATGGCGCCACCCCGATCACACATCGTACGCATCATGAGTTTCAAAGTATGAGCGGCCTTGGGATCCAACCCTACAAAAGGCTCATCCATGATGATGAGAGAGGGATTGTGCAACCAGGCCGCCATCACGGCCAGCTTTTGCTTCATGCCGTGAGAGTAGGACGAAATTGGCTGTGCAAGGTCACCTGTGATTTCAAAGGCTTCGGACAGCTCCCTGATGCAGCTTTGACGGGCATCGGTGCTGACGCCGAACACATCGGCTATAAACTGCAGGAATTGAGCACCGGTCATAAATTCGTACAGATCAGGATTATCCGGAATGTAAGCAATCTTTTTCTTGCATCCCAGCGGATCCTGTTTCACAGACAAACCATCCACATATATCTCGCCCTCATCGAAATCAAGAATGCCGACGCAGGATTTGATGGTGGTGGTCTTTCCTGCTCCGTTATGGCCGATAAAGCCATAGATTTCACCAGGCAGGATGTGCAGCGATAGATCGCCCACCGCCCGCTTGTTTCCGTACTTTTTTGTCAGATGTTGAATGGTAAGCATAAGCACCTCCGTATAATGTCCATGACATGTTGCCGGGAATATGGACGGCAGCCATTTCTGCCCCAGACCATCCCGTCTCCGTCGTAGTTACATACTATATTGTACATCGCAGTTCTTTGATTGTCAATCCTTTTTACAGAAACGTTACAAATAATCTTTTAATATTTTCTTTTTTCTATCAACTACCGCAGCCAGCTCTGCTTTTTTACGTATATTTTACATGGTTTGCCTTGCACTCTTCACGCATCTGTGCTACAATAACCTATAGAAAAGCCATGTAGGCGGTCATACCGAAGCAAAGAACGCAAGGAGGTGGAATGGATATGTCCATGATATACATTTTAGAGGATGATCACAGCATCCGGGAACTGGTGATCTATACACTCCATGCCACAGGATTTGAAGCCAAAGGTTTTGAACGGCCTTCACTCTTCTGGGAAGCCATGCATCTGCAACCACCCGATCTTTTGCTTCTTGACATTATGCTCCCTGAAGAGGATGGCCTGTCTGTTCTCACCCGTCTGCGGTCTACTCCCGGTCACGAAAAGCTCCCAATCATACTGCTGACAGCCAGGACTACCGAATTCGACAAGATCACAGGTCTTGACAGCGGGGCAGATGACTACATCACCAAACCCTTTGGCATGATGGAGTTGATTTCCCGCATCAAAGCACTGCTTCGCCGCTCGCATGCAAACAGCACCGGGACAGGACAGGATCGGAATACTGCGTGGCAGATAGGGGGATTATCTGTGTGTGCCGCTGCCCACACTGTCAAGGTAAACGCCGAACCTGTTTCCCTGACTGTCAAGGAATTTGACTTGCTTTGCTTCCTGCTTGAACACCAGGGCATGGTCCTGACCAGAGAGCAGCTTCACAACGAGATTTGGGGTTATGATTTTGGCAGCGAAAGCCGGACACTGGATGTTCATATCCGTTCCTTGAGGCAAAAGCTGGGACCAGCCGGGGATCTGATTCAAACCGTCCGGGGTGTTGGATACAAAATTGATGGATAAGAAAGCAGTGGATATACCTGCCAGACAGATCATCCACTTGGGAGAAAACCCATATGCATATGTGGAATAAGATATTCAAGAGTATTTTTGCGGTTGCCATGACTGTTTTCGCGCTCTGCTGTGCGGTGATTCTGTTGCTTTCCTATCGGTACAGGGCCGGGCAGCAAACCGAAGAATGCAAGACGCAGGCCTCCTGGCTGGCGGCCGCCATAGAATCAAATGGCGGTGAATTTCTCGCAGATATCACACCCAGTGACCGTTTTCGGGTGACATGGATCAGCCCGGAAGGAACCGTTCTATACGATAGCTTTTCTGACGCAGAGGAGCTTGGAAATCATGCGGATCGGGAGGAATTTGTGCAAGCTATCGCAACCGGCTCCGGGATCAGTACCCGGTATTCCGATACCATCCGTAAAAAAACCACCAATTACGCCCTGCGTCTGTCCGACGGGTCGGTGCTTCGTGTTTCCTCCACCCGGTACTCCATATGGACCATGTTGGCCGACCTTTTTTACCCTATTTTGTGGATTCTGACTATCGCTGTGGTACTGGCCCTTGTATTGGCGGCCCGAGTGTCCAAAAGCATTACGGATCCAATCCTACGGTTGGATCTGTCTAACCCGGAGACAAAGGATATTTATGAAGAGCTGACACCTTTGATTGCCAAAATTCATGCACAAAACAAGGAAATTCAACGCCACATGGAGCAGATACGCCGCGAACATGAAGCGCAGGACACCTTGCGGCGCGAATTTACCGCCAATGTTTC
The DNA here is from genome assembly GCA_964591305.1 of uncultured Clostridium sp. Classification (GTDB taxonomy): domain Bacteria; phylum Bacillota; class Clostridia; order Oscillospirales; family CAG-272; genus CAMEON01. The sequence goes on along the minus strand of CAZQAI010000098.1, from coordinate 873 downwards.
TCATGAGTTGAAGACTCCCTTGACTTCCATATCCGGCACCGCCGAAATTATGCGGAGCGGATTGATCAAGCCGGATGACATTCCGCATTTTGCAGGAAACATATACAACGAATCTCAACGACTCATCACGCTTGTCAACGACATTCTGGAGCTGTCCCGTTTGGAAGACGCCTCGGTCCCCGAAAAGCGGGAGCAGACCGATTTGTATACCCTTTCACGTGACGTACTGACCCTGCTTTCCGATCAGGCTGATGAGCATAAGATCACGCTCACCCTGGAGGGCCGGGAAGGAACTGCCGTCATAGAAGGATCCAGGAAAATTTTAACCGACATGATATACAATCTATGCGACAATGCCATCAAGTACAACAAAGTCGGTGGACTGGTGACAGTCACCGTAGCGGCATGCCCGGAGGAAGCGGTGCTTTGCGTCAGGGACACAGGCATTGGCATCCCACAAGACGACATACCCCGCATTTTTGAACGTTTCTACCGAGTTGACAAAAGTCACTCCCGGTGCATCGGCGGAACCGGGTTGGGACTTTCCATTGTCAAACATGGCGCTCTCTTCCATGGAGCGACTGTTTCGGTGGACAGCGAACTTTCGGTCGGATCGACCTTTACAATCAAGTTTCCGGCTCGGCAGTCAGTGCGGCAGGATGATACAGGCAGTTGCCTTGACCCGTCTTGACCGCCACATGTGACAACGCGGCTCTCCCTGAAGTACACTTCCTTTTCTATCATAGAACTCATAAAACAGGGACGGCCTCCTTGCGAAGGGCTTTGGCTTTTTGGTAAGATTTCGTACCGTGATGGTTTGGAAAACCACCATTGTTTTTCAAAAGGGAAATGGTTACAGTTCAGCCACCCTCT
>CAZQAI010000097.1:0-6126 GCA_964591305.1 uncultured Clostridium sp. | reverse complement strand
GTGAAAGGAGCTGAGACAGTTGCCCGATTGTCTGACATTGAAAAAATCCAATTGCAAGAACTGTTATAAATGCATCCGGCACTGCCCGGTCAAATCCATCCGGTTTTCCGGGAATCAAGCGCATATCATTGGAAATGAATGCATCCTGTGTGGGCAGTGCTTTGTAATCTGCCCGCAGAATGCCAAAGAAATTACCAGTGAGAGTGAAAAAGTCAGGGTTATGATACAGTCGGGCGATCCAGTGTATGTCAGCCTGGCTCCTTCCTTCATTGCCAATTACGACGGAGTGGGTATCGAAGCAATGCGGACTGCGCTTAAGGCACTTGGCTTTGCCGATGCAGAGGAAACAGCGATTGGTGCAACCATGGTCAAGCGAGAGTACGAGCGGATTCTGGCGGAGGAGAAGCGGGACATCGTCATTTCCTCATGCTGTCATTCTGTGAATCTGCTGATCCAAAAGTATTTCCCCGATACACTTCCCTATTTGGCGGATGTCATGTCTCCCATGCAAGCCCACTGTACTGATATCAAACGTCGCCATCCGGGCTCAAAAACCGTGTTCATTGGTCCTTGTGTGGCCAAAAAGGACGAAGCGGCATACTACAGCGCGCAGGTTGATGCGGTGCTGACATTCGAAGAACTGACCCAATGGCTGAAGGAAGCCCACATCACATTGACACCCGACAAGGGATTCTCGGGAGAAGGTCGTGCACGCTTCTTCCCCACATCCGGCGGCATTCTCAAGACAATGGCTCAAAATGCGCCGGGGTATACATATGTATCTGTAGACGGTGTGGAAAACTGTATTTCGGCGCTTCATGATATACAAGGTGGAAAGATTCACCATTGCTTCATAGAAATGTCCGCTTGTGTAGGTAGCTGTATGGGCGGTCCGGTGATGGAAAAGTACCGTCGTTCTCCCATCAAAGATTATATGATGGTAGCCAATTTTGCCGGGCAGAAGGATTTTGCGGTCGAACAGCCTGATTCTGTGGAAATTAAAAAGAACTTCTCGCCCATCGAGTTACGTGCCAAGGAGCCTTCCGAATATGAAATCAAGGAAATACTCCGCCAGATGGGCAAAACCAAGCCAGAAGATGAGTTGAACTGCGGTTCCTGCGGATATGACAGCTGCCGGGCCAAGGCGATAGCCATTTATCAGGGAAAAGCCGAAATTTCTATGTGTCTGCCGTACCTCAAGGATAAGGCAGAAAGTTTCTCCGACTGCATTGTGAACAACATTCCGAACGGCCTGGTTGTTCTGAACGAAAAGCTGGAGGTACAACAGATCAATACGGCTGCCCGCAAGATCATGAACATTCGTTCTGCGTCCGATGTGTTGGGAGATCAGGTGGTACGGATCCTGGATTCCAAAATTTTTCTGGATGTGCTCGCATCCAAGCGAAGCATCCGTGATCGTAGAGTATATCTGGCTGAATACAAGAAATATGTGGAGCAAACTGTCGTCTATGACGGGGACTGCCACCTGTTGATCTGTCTCATGAGGGATGTGACCGATGAAGAAACCGAGCGTATGAAGAAAGAAACCATCAGCCAGCAGACAGTGGAAATTGCCGACAAGGTGGTGGATAAGCAAATGCGTATAGTGCAAGAAATCGCTTCCCTGCTGGGAGAAACGGCAGCCGAAACCAAGATCGCGCTGACCAAGTTGAAGGAGTCCATCACAGATGAATGATTTATGTGCCGATATCGGCTATAAGAGCATCAATCATGATGGGGAGCAACTCTGCGGAGACCATGTGGACATCGTGGAACAGGGAGAAAATTCTTCTGTCATTGTTCTGGCTGATGGATTGGGAAGCGGCGTCAAGGCCAGTATTCTCTCTACCTTAACGTCCAAAATCATTTCCACTATGATGGCCGCTGATTTATCCTTGGAGGACTGTGTGGCGACCATTGCCGCTACACTGCCTATTTGCTCGGTACGAGGGGTTGCCTACTCGACATTCACCATCATTCATCTTGTTGACAACTATGAGGCAGAGTTGATTCAATACGATAATCCTCATATCATTCTTCTGCGTGACGGTGTCAACTACGACTACCCGCAGACGGAAATGAACATCGGCGGGAAAAAAATATACAAAACCGTTATCAGGCTTTGTGAAAACGATATTTTTATTGCCATGAGCGACGGCTGTCCCCATGCCGGACTTGGCCGAACTTACAATTTTGGATGGAAACGGGAGGACATCATTGGTTTTATGGAGGCCGCCGCTGCCGGCGGGTACACGGCTAAGACGCTGTCCACCATGCTGGTGGATGAGTGCAATCGCCTGTATGGCGGAAAACCGGGTGACGATGCCACAGCTTGCGTCATCAAAGTCCGACGACGGGAGCCTATGAACATCCTATTCGGTCCTCCCTCCAATCGGGATGACTGCAACCGCATGATGTCTCTGTTTTTCTCAAAGGAGGGAAAACATATCATCTGCGGCGGAACCACCTCGTCCATTGCTGCCAAATATCTGGGCAAGCCTTTGAAGGCCAGCCTGAAATTTGAGCAGAGTGACGTGCCGCCTATTGCAGAGATTGAAGGAGTCGATCTTGTAACAGAAGGCGTGATCACCGTCAATAAGGTTTTGGAATACGCCAAGGACTACCTCCAGGACAATAAAAGCTATGAACAGTGGAACTTCAAACATGACGGAGCATCCCTCATCAGCCGTCTTATGTTCGAAGAAGCCACAGACATCAATTTCTTTGTCGGCCGGGCTATGAATCCCGCTCACCAGAATCCCGATCTTCCCATCAATTTCAACATCAAAATGAATCTGGTGAAGGAACTGTCAGAGTGTCTGCGGAAGATGGGAAAACGAATCAAAGTCAGCTATTTTTGACATGGTGAATGTTTTGGTCTCCTGCACTCTTTATTCGCATTCCATTGGAATTCCGCAAGAAAGGAAGCTTTCGCTATGCGAAAGCAGTGTTCATAAAAGATATGAAAAAATTTGATACCAAGGTGCAGCATCTGAAGTATAAGGTTCTTCGGGAGGTGGCACGGGAAGCTTGGGCAGATCGGCTCCCGGAGAGTGCCATTGACATTCCCAAAACCATTATCCCAGGGAAAATTCCCACCATGCGCTGCTGTGTCTATAAGGAGCGTGCTATTCTGGCCGAGCGTGTCAAGCTGGCGATGGGCGGAAGCAAGGATACCAGTCATGTGATTGAGGTGATCGACATTGCCTGTGACGAATGTCCTGTGGGTGGGTATGAGGTGACGAATGCCTGCCGCGGATGTCTGGCTCATCGCTGTGAGGATGCGTGCAAGTTCGGAGCCATTTCTTTTGACGAAAACCATGTAGCGCATATAGACAAAACAAAATGTAAGGAATGTGGATCCTGCGCTAAGGTATGCCCTTACACGGCCATTGTCAGCCGCAAACGCCCGTGCCAGAATGCCTGCAAAGTAAAGGCCATCTCCATGAACGAAGAAAAGGCAGCCACCATTGACAAAGCCAAATGCATCTCCTGCGGTGCCTGTGTGTATCAGTGTCCCTTTGGTGCGATCAGCGATAAGTCTTACATCCTGAATGCGATCGATCTGATTAAAAAGAGTGACGGTAATAAGAAGTATAAAATGTATGCTGTCGTAGCACCTTCCATATCCAGCCAATTCCGGTATGCAAAGCTCAGTCAGGTCGTCACAGGTTTGAGAGTATTGGGGTTCCATACTGTAGTAGAAGCAGCATTGGGAGCTGACATGGTGGCTCAGGCAGAATCAAAGGAGTTGGCTGAAAAAGGATTTCTGACCAGTTCCTGTTGTCCTGCATTCGTAGACTACATAAACAAGAACTTTCCCGATCTTGTGCCATATGTCTCCCACAATCTTTCCCCAATGGCGACAATCTCGAAATATATCAAGGAAACGACTCCGGATGCAAAGGTTGTTTTCATTGGCCCCTGCACCGCCAAGAAAGCCGAGGTTCAGAAAGAAAATGTGAAGCCCTATGTGGATGTCGCTATGACATTTGAGGAGCTGCAGGCCCTTTTTGACAGCCGTGACATTGACATCACGACTTTGGACGAAGGGGTTCTGGACAATGCCTCCTACTTTGGACGTATCTTTGCCCGATGCGGTGGCCTTTCTGATGCGGTAGCAGAAGGCCTTAAGGAACAGGGATTGACTGATTTTGAACTCAAAGCCTGCTCCTGTGATGGAATTGAAGCTTGCCGGGTCGCTTTGCTGAAGAAAAGCAAGAATCTGCTGGATGCCAATTTTATCGAAGGAATGGCCTGCATCGGCGGCTGTATCGGTGGGGCAGGTTGCTTGACCCATGGCGAGAAAAACAAAGCCGAAGTCGATGCTTACGGTCGGGAAGCCTTTGAAAAAACCATTTCGGATGCGGTATCTGTGTTAAAATAAGTGGGGTGTCTGACAGAGGGAGTTGTGTCATCGCGCGTTTCTTCGGATGGTGATGCACCTCTCTGTTTTTTTGCATCTCCTGCCCCTTGACAGGTACAGCGGTTTCTGTTATAATGGCCCTAACAACATATTTCGGGAGGATATACGCCATATGAAACAGCCAACAAGACCAACTCGTCCAGTCGGGCCTCTTCGGCTTGTCCTTGTTGTTTTTATACTGTTTGCTCTTACCGCTGTATTTCTGGTTGCCTGCCATGGCCCGTTGCAACCGTCCGAACGCCATGAATCTTCAACACAGCAATCCGCTGATTCTACCGATTCGGTGCATATTGAGACAGGGGATGCTGCTTCGGATTCTCAATCGCTCCCCCTGATACCCACTCCGGACGATACCACGTCCGTCCCCGTCCCCCCCGAAGCATCCGACACATCCGTTGTTACAACTGAACCCATTGAAATTCTGACCTTACCTCCGACAGCCGAAACCATACCTTTTGATCCTCAAACAGTCGAAAAGATGGATATGCCTCGCTTGGATATAACCACAGAGGATCATCAATCTGTCACATCCAAGGATGTATATGTACGCTGCAGTGTCAGCCTTTCGGATTGTCCGGACTGTTTTATTATGGAGGATTTACCTGCCAATATCCGGGTCCGGGGTAACTCAACCGCTGTAGCGCCCAAAAAGCCGTATCGCTTGAAATTTGATGAAAAGCAGTCCATGCTGGGGCTGAACCAAGGCCATGCTTTTAAAAATTGGTGCCTCATGGCTGATTATTACGATGCCTCCATGCTCCGCACATATGCTACCTTCCATTATGCCGAAGCTCTGTTGGACGGATGTGTATACAGTTCTGATTGTGCTCATGTGGAAGTGTACCTCAACGGCCAATACCAGGGGGTTTACCTCCTTTGCGAACAGACTCAGATCAACAAAAACCGCATCAACATTTACGATAAAGAGGATGATGATACCTCTCTTGAGGTGGGCTATCTTCTGGTTGGTCAGGGCGGACGCTTTGATGAACCGGGCAATGTCCGTGTATATCCTGACATCACGGTCACAGATCACAACGGTCAGAGTATGTACTACGGAGCCATGAATTTTGCACTTCAGGGCAGTGAGTACACCGACGCGCAGAAAGAGTATGTATCTGTCTATGTGTCTGCTGTTTTCAAGGTGATATCCAAAGCCCTGTATAAAAACGAGTATTATTCATTAAGCAGGGATGGCACGATGATCCCCCGTACGTTCCCGGATGGAACTGCTGAAGAAGAGAAGCAAATCGAGACAATCGACGCTGTGTTCAACATCCGATCTGCGGTGCGCTTGTGCATATTGGACGAAATCGTCAAGAACCTTGATGCTATGACCTTCAACATGTATGTTGATCTGAGCCCGAATGGAGACGCACGACTGACTTTGGCTGCCCCGTGGGATTTTGACTTTTCCATAGCCAACACACACTACGCCACGACCCATTCGGCAAGCGGTTACTACGCTACCAACCTTTCCGCCAGCGACGGTGTCAGAGTCAATTTGTTCTATGTCATGTTCGGCAGTATTGGGTGGTTTGAGGACATGATGAAGGAGGTTTGGCAAACGCATTACCCCGAGTTGTTGACGCTCACGGAGAATGTTCTGGTGGAAGCAGCCCGATATGCCGATGCTTTCGCCCGTGATTGGGAAACCTGGAACCGGCCCTTGGGTGGCACCTTTTCCCATCACTGCCCCG
>CAZQAI010000096.1:0-6151 GCA_964591305.1 uncultured Clostridium sp. | reverse complement strand
AGGGCGTACGCCCGCTGGAAGGCCAGCTTATCCTCTGTCTTGCCGGAGGTGTCATCAGCTGAGTAGGCGGCGGCGATGTCGGGGTCGGCGGCCGGGTTGTAGTACACCGTATCGATGCCGTTGAGTATGCCGCTGACCTTGCCCCCGTGCCGGGCCAGAATGAAGTGAAGACGGTGCGAGTAAGCAGGGGTCATGATCTCGTGGGCGTAGGTGGGGCTGACGGTTGTCACCCGGTCGGCGCATTCAATGGCCGCCTTGACCAGGTTGATACAGCCGTCATACGCCATGAGCGGGTTGTGTTCGGCGGGAATGTCAAACACATCCTGAAGAATGTCAAAGGTGAACTGTCCCTGATACTCAATGTTGTGAATGGTGAAGACACTGCGGATGTGCTCGTAGCCCATCCTGCGGCGGTACTCTGTGGCCAGGTAGACCACAGACAGGGCGGTCTGCCAGTCGTTGGCGTGGAGGATGTCGGGGAAGAATCCGACATGGGGCATCATCTCCAGAACAGCCTTGCAGAAATAGGCGAACCGTTCACCGTCGTCAAAGTGACCGTACAGCTGACCCCGCTTGAAGTAGTACTCATTGTCCACAAAGTAGAAGGTCACGCCGTCCTTGACCAGCGAGAGAATGCCGCAGTACTGCTGACGCCAGGCCAGCCTGACGGTGAAGATCGCCTCTGTCTTCATGGAGGCGTGGATTTCTTGGGGAACCGATTCATACAGCGGGGTGATCACCCGCACATCGGCGTCCGGACCGTACTTGGCCCGCAGAGCGGCAGGCAGGGAGCCCATCACATCGCCCAATCCTCCGGTGGCGGCAAACGGCATAACCTCGGCTCCGACGAACAGAATCTTCTTTGGCTTGATGGGTGTCTTTTCCGGTGTGACAGCAGACCCGGATCGTGCCTCGGCTTCAGTTGCAGGAGCCGTCTCAGCTGATTCAGCTGTCTCAACAGTTTCGGCTGCCTCCGATGCCTCCGCTGTGCTCTCAGGGGGTGTCTCGGACATGCCCTCGGGAGCGGCGGCTTTGGCCGCCTGGCTTTTCCGCCTACGGGCCGCCTTGGGCGCCGTGGCGACCTCCACCTCGGCCTTGACGACCTCATCAATGGGGGTTTCCCCGGCTTCGGCGGCTATAGCGGCTTTGGCCGCCTGGCTATTCCGCTTATGGGCCGCCTTGGGCGCCGTGGCGACCTCCACCTCGGCCTTGACGACCTTGTCAATGGGGGTTTCCCCGGCTGCCTCTGATGCCTGTTTCTTTTTGCGGGTGGTACGGGGTTTGGAGTCTGCAGCGGCCTGGGTGGTGACCTCCACCTCAGCCTGAACCACGGCCTCCACAGCAGAGACATCGGCATGGGCGGCCTTGGGAGGGCGGCCGCGTCTGCGTCGGGGTGCGGCGTCGGGTTGTACAGAAGCTTGCGCCGACTTTGCTTGGTCGGATTCGCCGATTCCGGTTGTTTTGTTGTCAGCCATACATATACCTTCCTTTCAATTTCCTGATTGATGCGGTGCCGGACTCAGACACTGCCGCCCTTCCCGATAAAGAAAGGCATGGTTTCGCAGCCCGATAGGTGCCGTCCATCGCGGATGACGGCATCCTTGTCTGTGATGACGCAGTCGAGCGTCACATCCGAGCCGGTGTAGGTGTCCTGGAGCAGAATGCAGTTCCTGATGACTGTGCCCCGGCCTACCTTGACACCCCGGAACAGGATGGAATTCTCCACCGTTCCCTCAATGATACAGCCGTCGGCCACCAGAGAGTTCCTGACCTGAGAGCTGGGACAGTACTTGGCCGGAGCGGAATTGCGTACCTTGGTCAGCACAGGGCGGTTCTTGACGTTGAACAGCCTCTCCCGGGTTTCCTGTGTGAGCAGCTGCATGGAGCAGGCAAAGTAGTTTTCCAATGAGGTGATGTAGGCATACCAGCCGTCATACTCATACACCCGGTAATTGGCGCTGCCCTGATCCACTGCGTGCACCAGCACATCGTGGAAGAAGCTGGTGTACCCACGGGCGGCGGCGTCTGCCAGCACATTCAGGAGGTACTGCCTCTTGAGTATCATGATGTTGGTGTAAATATTCACCAGCCCCTCCCGGGGTGTCTTTCTGACGAATTCCGTGACCCGGCCGTCCCTGTCAGCCGTGATGCAGGTGACCTGCTCGGCCAGGTACATCTGAGAGGCGTCTACCCGCTTGGTAACGAAGGTAGCATCTGCCCCGCTTGCGGCGTGGGCCGCGATGACCTTGGACAGATCCAGATTGCAGATGATGTCGCAGTCCGACATGACCAGGCAGTCCTCGGTACAGTGGGTGATGAAATCAATGGCACCCTGCGTGGATTCCAGCCGGGAGGTGTGCTTGTGCCCGGCTCCGGCGGCGGAGACATTGGGGGGGATCAGCTTGATGCCGCCCGCTCGGCGGGCCAGATCCCAGTCCTTTCCGGTTCCCAGGTGATCCAGCAGGGATTGGTAGTTGTAGTGAGTGACCACACCCACCTTGGTGATGCCTGAATTCACCATGTTGGACAGGGTGAAATCAATGAGACGGTAGCGGCCCCCGAAGGGCACGCTGGCCATATTCCGGACGCGGGTCAGCTCAGGCAGGCTCTGATCATGAATATTGGCAAAAATTAAACCGGCAGCAGTCATGTTTCTGACCATTCCTTTCTATCGTAACGCGTAAGTTTTGAGGCGGGGCCGGCCTTGGCCGGAATGGCGGTTTTCAAACCGTCATGACACACCCTTTCCACTGTAGAGTGGGCGAGGAGCCCCGCGACTGCGTTTAGGTTATGTTGGGTGCCATGAACGCCGGTTTTCCGGAAAAGGAAACACGACAAATTCAATACATAAATATATTGAAAGTTCTTTGGGGGCCGGGGGGCTTCTTTCAAGAAGCCCCCGGGCGTTCCTCCGTTCCCCGGCTGAACTGTAACGATTTTTCAGGCTTGGGGTCGCTCCTTAGTCTGACAGCATGGCGCCGGGCTGTACAACGGCTCCGGATGCGATGGTGATATCCGCACCGACCACGGCGATGTCAGCTCCTGAGGCCCTGTCGGCCCCCACGGCGGCCCCGGCCCCGACGGTCACGCCGGTGTCCAGAATGGCGTACTTGACAGTGGCTCCGGCCTGGATGACAGATTCGCCCATGAGGACGGAATCCTCCACATAGGCACCGTGCATGACCTTGACGCCCGGGCCGATGACAGAGTTCTTGATCCGTCCGTAGATCTCACAGCCCTCGGTGATGTAGCAGTTCTCCACCGAGGCCCTGTTGCCCACAAACTGAGGGGGCTCTGCCGCATGGCGGGCAAAGATACGCCAGCTTTCGTCCGACAGATCCAGGGTGGGGTGATCCCCAAGCAGATCCATGTTGGCTTCCCAAAGGGAGGCAATGGTGCCCACATCCTTCCAATATCCCCGGAAGGGGTACGCGTACATTTTTTCTCCGGCGGCCAGCATGGCGGGAATGATGTTCTTTCCGAAATCATTGGAGGAGGCGGGATCGGCCTCGTCGGCGGTCAGGTAGTCGCACAGCTTCTTTCGGTTGAAGATGTAGATTCCCATAGAGGCCTTGGTGCTGTCCGGGTTTTGGGGCTTTTCCGAAAATTTGTATATGGCGTTGTCCTCCCTGGTGCTCATAATGCCAAAGCGGGGGGCCTCCTCCAGCGGGACCTCGATGACAGCGATGGTGCAGTCGGCCCCTTTCTGCTTGTGAAAAGACAGCATGCGGGCGTAGTCCATTTTGTAAATATGGTCGCCGGAGAGGATCAGCACATAGTCGGCGTCATACCGATTGATGAAGGCCAGATTCTGATAGATGGCATTGGCGGTGCCCTTGTACCAGTTGGCTCCGTCGTGGCCCTGATAGGGGGGCAGGATCATCACGCCGCCAAAGGCACGATCCATATCCCAGGGCAACCCGTTGCCGATATACTCATTCAGCACAAGCGGCTGGTATTGGGTCAGTACGCCTACCGTGTCGATGCCGGAATTGACACAGTTGGACAGGGTAAAGTCGATGATGCGGTACTTTCCGCCGAACCGGACAGCCGGCTTGGCTGTCTTCTTGGTGAGTGCGTACAGCCTGGAGCCCTGCCCTCCGGCCAGGAGCATGGCGACACACTCCTTTTTTCTGAGAATCATGAAATTGCCTCCTTATATATAATCGGTAATCAGACGGTGGGGGGACGCGCAGGTTTCCCCGCCTGTTTGTGCGGGAGAGGACATGCTGTCCGGAAAGGCCTTTGGGGGCACCTTGTTCCGGGCCTTTTCCCGGGGCGGTTCATGCGATTTGATCCGGGAGGGAGCGAGAATCACGCAGCCCATGGGCGGAATGTCCAGGGTCATGACAGGGGCTCCGAAGGGATCGTCGGCCTCGTGAGCGGCACGCAGCGTGCCGGGGTTGGTCATGCCGCTGCCGCCGAAGTCGGTGTTGTCTGAGTTGAAAACCTCACGGTAGGTGCCGGGGTAGGGCATGGTCAGCGTGCAGCCGGGCCGGGGCACCGGCGTCAGGTGCAGGATGACCACCAATTCTTTGCCCGCCCGGGACATGCGGCGGTATACGAAAAGGCTCTCATTGGCTCTTGACGCATCCAGCCAGGCGAAGGAGGCGGCGGGATCTGCCGGATCCTCATCCCACAAGGCGGGGTGCTCCAGGTAGAAGTTGTTTAAAGCCGCAAAGTAATGCTGAAGGCGGGCATGGGCCTCGTAGTCCAGCAGGAACCACTCCACCTGGGATCGCTCATTCCACTCGGTGAACTGTCCGATCTCACAGCCCATGAACCACAGCTTGCCGCCCGGATGGGTCACCATGAAGGCGGCAAAGGCCCGGGAACCGGCAAATTTCTGGGCGTACTCTCCCGGCATCTTGTCAAGGAAGGACTTCTTGCCGTGAACCACCTCATCATGGGAGATGGGCAGGATATAGTTTTCGCTGAAGGCATAATCAAAGGTGTGGGTCAGCATGCCGTGCAGGTGCTTGCGGAAGAGGGGATCCTCCCCGGCATATCGGAGGGTATCGTTCATCCAACCCATGTTCCACTTGTAGGAAAAGCCCAGTCCGTTCTCGTAAAAGTCGGTCATGTGCGGCCATATGGTGGATTCCTCCGCAATGGTCATCACATCGGGATGGTCGTCATGCATGGCGTGATTGAACTGCTGGAAGAAGGAAATGGCCTCCAGGTTGCCGTTTCCGCCAAAGCGATTGGGATGCCACTGACCCTCCTCCCTGTCATAGTCCAGGTAGAGCATGGAGGCCACCGCATCCACCCGCAGACCGTCGGCGTGGAACTCCTCCACCCAATAGTAGGCGTTGGATATCAGGAAGGATCTGACCTCACAGCGCCCCACGTCAAAGCAGCAGGTACCCCAGCCCCTGTTTTCCCGTCGGGTGGGGTCGGCGTACTCATAGGTGGGCTCACCGTCGAAGAGGTACAGTCCGTGGGCGTCCTTGGGGAAGTGGGCGGGAACCCAGTCCAGAATGACACCAATGCCGGCGTTGTGCATGATGTCCACAAACCCCCGGAAGTCATCCGGCGAGCCGTAGCGGGCGGTGGGGGCATAGTACCCGCACACCTGATAGCCCCAGGAGCCGTCATAGGGATGCTCCATGACGGGCATCAGCTCCACGTGGGTAAAGCCCATCTGCTTGAGGTAGGGGGCCAGCTGATCGCCCAGTTCCCGGTAGGAAAGGGGCGTGCCATCCTCATGACGCTTCCAGGTACCGGCATGAATCTCGTAAATATTGAGAGGATAACGCCGGCCGGAGGCGGCCCGCCGCCGCCGCTGGGCCAGCCAACCCTTATCGTGCCAGAGGAAGGGAGCAGTCCGACAGAAGACAGTGGCTGTGCCGGGAGGAGCCTCCATGGACTGCCCGTAGGGATCGGCCTTCATATATATATGTCCGTCCCGACCCTCAATGCGGTATTTGTACAGACTGCCGTCCGGTACCCGGGCCTGCGGCAGGGACAGGGTGTACAGACCGCCCGAGGTAGACAGCACCATGGCAAGCCCTGCTTCCCAGTCACAGAAGGAACCCACCACACAGACGCGCTTGGCGTGAGGGGCAAAGACCCGGAAGATCACCTGCTCCCCCTCGCAGTGGGCACCCAGGTAGGTGTATGCGTGGTGTGCCGTTCCCTGGTGAAACAG
>CAZQAI010000095.1:0-6214 GCA_964591305.1 uncultured Clostridium sp. | reverse complement strand
TTGATGACGATACACCCCACATCGGCGGGGAGCTTGGAGGAATTGAGCCTGCGTCCGGTTACGGCCGAGATCAGCATGCGTTCACCGCCCTGCGGGTATTTCGCTTTCAGCGTACAAACGGAAATATCGTCACCCTCTCTGCGGCAAATCTCAGACAGATGCTGTATGGCATCCGGCTTGTTGTTTTCCACGGCTACAATCCCTTTAGCCCCTGGGAAAAGGCGCAACAGCAAGCGTACACCTGCCACGAGTGCTTCCCCACGCTCCAGCATCAGGCGGTGATCGGAGGTCAGGTAAGGTTCACACTCGGCTCCATTGACGATCAGGTAGTCGACAGCATCCGGGTTCTTGGGCGTCAACTTGACAACAGTGGGAAACCCTGCGCCGCCCAGTCCGACAATCCCCGCCTCACGGACGGCCTTTCGTATGCTGTCCGGTGTCAGTGTGCCGGCTGTCTGACTTTTCATGAAGCTACTTACGAAAGCCGCATCATACGATCCTTCCCCTGCCGGATCATGGGCGGGATTCTGCCAGAGGTTCTGTCCGTCGCTATGTATGGTGATGGTTTGGGCTGTCTCCCCGGCTGTGGTCGTATGTGGGCCGATGGCTGTGACCTTTCCGGATACGGCACTGTACAGGGGAGCTGACACAAATCCGCCCGCCTCTGCGATCTTTTGTCCGGCCAGTACCGTATCGCCGACCGCCACAACGGGTATGGCAGGAGCACCTATATGCTGAGACAAGGGGTATACCATGTCCCCCACGGCCGGAATCAGGCGGATAGGGGATGAGGCTGAGAAGGTTTTGCATGCATCGGGGTGAATCCCCCTTTTGAAGGTTTTCTGGCTCATGAAACGTTTTCCTTTCTTGAACGGCGTCCGCGGCCATACAATATGTGGCCTTACTTATCCTTGGGATGCTTCCGGGCTGCTTTCAGCCTTTCATATGCATTTTTGTACCTGCCGTTTCTCAGATGATCAAATGAACGGAAGAGATGTTCATGAACGATATTCTTCTTGCTTACCAGCAAATTGTACTGCTTTTGCAGATATTCGGATTCCCCCGCCCGCTCTTTGATAGAGATGGCCTTATCTGACACGCCTTTTCCGATATGATCGGATGCAGCCTCCAACCGTCTGGCCAATTCCTCAATGGCCTTCATACGTTTCTCGATCTTCAACGCATGATACACCGTGATAATGGTATCTGCCGCCATAACCGCACACATCACCGTCAATATGATATATCCAATCAGACGGGGAAGCTTCCGAACCATAACCGAAAGCAGGGGATGAACGGCATACAGCACGATCATGCAGCCAATGCCCCACAAAAGGGAAAATGTCAGGCAGATATACCCACCGATATTCATGAAGTTGTGTGAGTAATCCCAGAGCCTCTCATGAAACAGCTTTTCACTGAGCCAGCCCACCAGCAGTTCAAGGGCAGAGGTGACCAACACCGCCAGGATGAAAACCGACACGGGACGGTCATGGAGGGGTTCCAGAAGGCTCAACACTGCCACCACGCCAAACCCGTATATCGGACAGACTGGGCCCAGCAAAAAGCCGCGGTTCACAAAGGTTCCTCTCTTACATGCAGCGTATATGACTTCACATACCCAGCCCAAAAAGGCATATATAAAGAAAAAGTACAGAAACTCGTAAGCAGTATACATCATATTCTGTTCCTTGTTTTGTGAAATTGACAGACCCCTGCATAAAGCGTCGGTCTTCCCGACACAGTGCTGCTTTATGTATGCCCCCCGAGCTTTTGTGCGCGTATGTCATGTCCGCAGAAAACCAGAACCGCATACTCCCCCAAAACCCGGCTTGTGATTCTGTCCCAATAGCGGTGTCGGAACTCATCCGGCCCCAAGTTGGTGCTGATAAGCGTCGATCTGCGTCGGTTAAGACGGGTATTGATCACATCGTACAGAATCGAGGTTGTAAATTGATTGCAAACCTCTGTACCCAGGTCATCGATGATCAAAAGATCACAGTCATAGTACCGGGCGGTGTCACTCTGATTTCCTACACCTGCGGCGTTTCCAAAGCGTTGGTGCTCAAAGTCAGACAACATGCCTACGGCGCTGGTGTAATACACATCACAGCCCTTATCAATCACCACTCGGGCAACAGCAGTGGAAAGATGGGTTTTCCCCAATCCCGTGCCGCCGAATAGCACCAGATTGCCGGAGGAACCGGGGTTGAAGGTGTCGGCATACTCCTTCATTATGTTCCTCACGCGGGTCATACGCTGGAGATTCTGAGGAGAATCGGCGTAGTAGTCCAGCTTGAAATTGTCGAAGGACTGCCTTTTGAGAAGCTCCCCCATTCCGGAGGATGCAAAGCCGGCTTCCACAAGCTTTTTTTTCATGCAGGAGCACATTTTGCAGTCGACAAAGCCGGTATCGGCGCAAAGCGGACAATCATAATGAACATCTGTATAATCCGCTGGGAATCCTCCTGCGACCAACACCAACCGCCGACGTCGCTGCAGCGTCTCAACAGAGGTGCGAAGGTCGGCTATAGCGGTCTCAATATCGCCACCCTCATAGGAGATACGCATGATCTCCAGTCCAACGCTCCCCAGCTTGCGGTCGATCTCCTCAATTTCCGGCAGCGCCGCATGGACTTCAGCTCGGCGGAGATCTGCATTCTCCCGGGCTCTCAGATACTTGATATCATATTCCTGCCGAATGCGGCGATAGTTATCCTGATTATAGGCCATACCTCACACATTCCTTTCTTGCCAAAAGAGAGTACCTCACAGCGGAGTGCGGTCACCGCAGCGGGTCAACGACCGCTCGCTCCGGGATCAAAATCATCTCCGAAGCTGCGCCGGACAGCAGCTCCAAAGAAATCGTCTGTTTCAAACGAGCTTCCGACCTTCTGAGCCGTGTCTCCCTTGCCTTGCTTTTTTCCATGCCTTGCGGCATCCTGCGTTGCAAAAGCACGGATTTCGTCTATGCTGTGCAGAGACTGACTGTTCCACTTGGACAGAATGGAGTGCATATACCGGGGCTTGGGCTCCCCGATAGCGTCCACTGTCATATCATACGCCAAGCGGATAATATCCAGCGTATAGTGATAGTCGTACAGCCATGTTGAAAAATATTTCTTTTCGTTGGGTGTCAGACTTCGGCTGCCCATGCCGAACATACTGCGCAGCTGTCCCTCGGTCTCTGCCATCATCTCCATGCGCCTGATGGCATCCTGAAGGGAAGCAGGATCGCAGACGCCATCATCGTAAAAGTCAAAGGCAACTGTTTCCACATAATGAAGCGATTTGCGAATACCTCGGGATTCGGCCAGCTTCTTGCAGTATGCAAGCAGAATGAGCACATACTCCCAGTCAAGTCCCAAATAATCCACAAGGCCCAATATAATATTGATCTCATGGGTATTGAACATCTTTCCCCAGACCCGTTGGGATTCGTTTAAGAATTCAGCCGCTTCCGGTCTCTCCTCCAACATGGAAGCAATCTGTTCTGTGGTATAGGCAGGGAGTTGATCGTGGCGGGTAGGCTTACTTCCACCGGCGGTTCTGACAGCTGTCTCACCACCGGCATTCCGTGCAGTTTCCCCTGTCGTGATGTCAGCGGGCTGCGCTTCCCGCATTCCGGAAGTATTCGTACTGCCGACCGTCCCGGCAGCTTGTCCCGCCAACCCCGCCTGTTCGCCCGAGGGGAGCGGGCCTGCCGGATCCTGAGGCCGGGTGGTTGATGTCCGTACAGGTCCTTCGGCTATACTTGCGGCTCCGGTGGTACGATCTGTTTCCATCACACCGGCCCCTCGCCAAAATGCCAGGGACGCAGCGGCCTGCGCCTCGGTGCAGCGAATTACTGCGGCAAAAGCGCTGTAGTCATTATCCGCCAGATCACGCAGGGTGCGGTCAGCGCAAAGAGCCATCAACAGACGCAGATCGTTGGCCCCGGCTCTGTCCAGTACCGGCACAATCCGCGCCGGTACGGATATGGCATCGTCTTCATATTTGATTCTGATCGACATGTATAAATCCTTCTTATACCGTGTCCTCCGGGGGACTGACGGTCTGATGTGTTTCTTTCAAAGCAGAGGCCGGATGACAAGTCTCACCCGCCAAAGACGCCTCGTCAGGCGTGCAGAGTGTATTTCCTTCAATATCGGCAGAGAGCCACTCATCCCGGGAAGCGATCTCATAGTTGAGTATCATCAGGGAATCTCCCAGATGGACATTTTCCACTACGATATCCTTGGGATCGTATTTCAGTTCCACGCCCATATAGTTCCATAGGCCCTTGACACGGCAGTTTACAAGCCGGGCGGCTACGGACTTGACCAACTCTTTAGGGCAGGTGATCACAGCAATGTCCACCTGTTGTTGGGAGCAGAAAGTCTCAAGATTCTCCAAAGGCAGTACATCAACGCCGGCAAACTGTTTGCCGGTCTGCCCCTCTCCGGTGTCGAACATGGCCACGATATCCACGCCGCGCTTTTCAAACATGGACAGGTGGACCAATGCCCGTCCCAGGTCTCCGGCTCCGATGATAATCGCATGAAATCCGGCGCCAACGCCCAGTATCTCACTGATCTTGGCAAACAGGTAGCTGACATTATATCCGTACCCCTGCTGACCGAACCCGCCAAAGCAGTTCAGATCCTGACGTATCTGTGAGGCTGTCACATTCATCAGAACCGACAGTTCGCCGGAGCTGATACGGGTGCATCCTTGGGCGATTAACTCCCGCAGATAGCGGTAATATCTGGGGAGCCTCTTGACCACAGCAGGTGAGACCGTGGCAGGCCGCTCATACTCATCGTATTCCATTCATGGTACATCCTTTCTCTGATCTTATCCGGATTACCTGCATGCAAGCGTGCACGCAAGTCTGACATCACGCATCGTCACATGCGGAAGCGTTCAAAGACGTGCCGCCCCTTATGCCTTTTAAAAAGGAAAAATATCCGGCTGCGGCGATCATGGCAGCATTGTCACCACACAGGCTCCGCTCCGGCACCACAAAATGCACACACCGACGATGGCACAATTCCTCAAGAGCGGTACGCAAGTGAGAATTGGCAGCCACACCTCCGGCCAATACCAGGGTACCCACACCTTTTGCCGGCCCGGATAAAGCCATACCTGCTTTTTTTACCACGCCTTGCACGGCTGTTGCTGTATAAGAGGCGGCCAGCCCGGCCCTGTCCGGTTCCACACCCTTCTGATGGGCCGAGTTGATTATGTTCAGAGCTGCTGTCTTGAGACCGGAAAAGGAAAAGTCCAGATTGTCTCCCGCAATGGCGGGAGAGGGCAGGTCATATGCATGTGGATCGCCTTTATATGCCAGAGCGTCCAAAGCAGCTCCACCCGGATAAGGCATGCCTATGACCCGGCCCACCTTATCGAAGGATTCGCCGGCGGCGTCATCCCGGGTGGCACCTATTTCGTGGAATTCGGTGTAATCCTTGACGAAATACATGGATGTGTGTCCTCCCGAGACTACCACAGCCAGGAAGGGAGGCTCCAATGTGGGTTGCGTCAAATATGCAGCGGCAACATGCCCGTGGATATGATTGACAGGAACCAACGGAATGTCGTTGGCATATGCTAATGATTTAGCGAAATTGACTCCCACCAGCAGTGCCCCGATGAGGCCGGGATGCGTCGTCACGGCCACAGCTCCTATATCAGCCAAGGTAAGCCCGGCTGTACCAAGGGCTTCTTCTGTAATGCGGGTCACCGCTTCAATATGGGCCCGACTGGCTATCTCCGGAACCACACCGCCATACAAGCGGTGGACATCAATCTGAGATGCCACAATATTTGAGCCTATTCTGCGAACCCCGTCGCCCATCTCCACTACAGCCGCCGATGTCTCGTCGCAGGAGCTTTCCATTCCCAATATGTACATAATCTATCTGTTTCCTATCCTGTAGCCTTTACTTTGCACGACCGTTTCAACCGGCAGAAATTTCATTCACGGACATGCCGGGAGTTACCTTTATTCCAACATATATTATATACTATATTGTGTTGTTTGTCAACCTGTGATGCTCAATAGTTTACACAGAATTCACACCACCCGTTACAGTTCAGCCGGGGAACGGAGGAGCGCCCGGGGCTTCTTGAAAGAAGCCCCCGGACCCCCAAAGAACTTTCAATACATTGATACATTGATGTATTGAATTTATCGTGATGACTTTTCCGGAAAACCGGCGTTCATGGCACC
>CAZQAI010000094.1:0-6244 GCA_964591305.1 uncultured Clostridium sp. | reverse complement strand
TGTCGTCTGTAAACAGCGCAACTGCCTGAACTCGCCAACGCAGCGCGGGTAACACGATGTCAGGCAGAATTGTGACAGACAATCACAGATATAAAAGATCAAACCGAAAGGATGGAAAAATATATGTTGAATCTGATAAAGAACCTGACCTCTTGCCGGGGCATTTCCGGATATGAGAAGGCTGTGTCGGAAAAGCTGGTCATGCTGATGGCACCCCTGAGCGATAAGGTGTGGAACGACCCCATGGGCTCCCTCATAGCCCTGAAGAAGGGAAATGCTCCTGACGGGGAGCGGAGAAAGATCATGCTGTGTGCGCACATGGACGAGATCGGCTTCCTAGTGAGCTACATTGATGACAACGGGTTTGTCCGGGTGACACCTATTGGAGGCATCAATTTCATTGCCGCATCCTATGCCACTGTGGTCTTTCAGAATGGCGTCAAGGGCGTTCTTGTACCTGAAATCGGTACTGCTCCCGCAGACATCAAGGCCGACAAGGTATATGTGGACATTGGCGCAAAGGATAAGAAGGAGGCGGAGCGTAAGGTCACGGTGGGGGACTTCTGCGCACTGGAGGGAGAGGTGACCCGTCTTTGCGGACGTCGGGTGGCCGGACGTCCCATGGATGACCGTATCGGCTGTGCAGTGCTGGTCAAGGTGGCTGAGGCACTGGCGGACAAGCCATGCCGGGATGACGTGTACTTTGTCTTCTCGGTGCAGGAGGAGGTAGGCTTGCGTGGCTCCCGCACCTCGGCCTTTGGCATTGCGCCGAATATCGGACTGGTGTATGATGTGACAGGTACCGGTGATGGCATTGGAGCCAAGCCCATGGCCTGTGTGGTAGGCGGCGGAGCCGCCATCAAGCTGAAGGATTCTTCGGTCATCTGCGACAGGATGCTGGCTGATGAATTGGCTGCTGTGGCCAAGCAAAACGGGATCAAGCACCAGTTTGAAATCCTGGTTGCCGGCGGGACGGATACAGCCTCTATTCAGATGGCCGGTTGCGGAGCCCGGGTGGGGGCACTTTCCATTCCCACCCGATATATCCACTCCGGCACCGAACTGCTGGATCTGAACGATGCCCAGGCTTGCGCTGACCTGACTGTCGCCTGGCTTACTGTAAACACATGACGAAAAGCCTGTCTTGAGGCAGGCATATATTGAGACACGGGAAAGGATTTTCATATAATATGCAGTTTTCTGACCGTACTCTGGCGCTGGCTGCCAAGGCGGAGGTGGCGCTGGCTCCTCACTTTGCCCGCATAGAGGCCATAGCTTTTGAGAATACGCAAAAGGTCATGGATGCCTTCCGGGCCCATCGGGTGGCGGCGACCTATTTTGACGGCACGACCGGATACGGGTATGATGACCGGGGCCGGGATGTACTGGACGAGATATGGGCGGATGTGATGGGAGCGGAGTCCGCTCTTGTCCGCCAGCAAATCGTCAGCGGTACCCATGCCTTGGCGGTGGCTCTGTTTGGGTTGCTCCGACCCGGAGATGTCATGCTGTCAGCAGCGGGAAAGCCTTATGACACCCTGGAGGAGGTCATAGGGCTGTCCGGGCATCCCGGAGACGGTTCTCTTCTGGACTTCGGTGTGCTATACGACATGGTGGATCTGAGACCGGACGGCACCTTTGATTGGAAGTCCATCGAGGATCGGATGGTGCAGCATGCCGGACGGCTCAAGATGGTGTTCGTCCAGCGCTCCAAGGGGTATCTGAACCGTAAAACCCTGTCGGTAGCTGAAATTGGGGAGCTGGCGGCCTTTGTCAAGGCACGCTCCCCTGAGACCTTCGTGGTGGTGGACAACTGTTATGGCGAGTTTGTCGAGACAACAGAACCCTGTGCTGTGGGGGCTGACCTGATCATCGGATCCCTTATCAAGAATCCCGGCGGCGGCATGGCGGAAACCGGCGGATATCTGGCTGGTACCCGGCGGGCGGTGGAGCTGGCTTCCTATCGGCTGACTGCACCGGGCGTTGGCCGTGAGGTGGGGGCCTCTATGGGGCAGAATAAGGCCATGTATAAGGGCCTTTTCTATGCACCTCACACGGTGGCCCAGGCGCTCAAGACCGCCCACTTGGCGGCGTACCTGTTCGGTGCCATGGGCTACCGGGTGGAACCGGCCTGGGACGAGGTGAGGCATGACATCATTCAGACTGTGGTAACTGGCAGTGCCAAGGGGCTGTGCGCCTTTTGCAAGGGTATCCAGGCCGCCTCTCCTGTAGATTCCCATGTGACACCGGAACCGTGGGCCATGCCGGGATATGCAGACCCTGTGATCATGGCGGCCGGGGCCTTCACACAGGGCTCTTCCATCGAGCTGTCGGCGGATGGGCCACTGCGGCCTCCCTACACAGCCTTCTTCCAGGGAGGACTTACATACGAAGCCGGTCGTCTGGGCATTCTCATGGCAGCAGATGCCATGCTGTCTGCCGAGGAAAAGTAGGACGGCGCACTCCGTCCTGCGAAGGGCAAAAGCCGTGAATCACGCGGCGTTGCCTTACATATAGAAACTATCCAAAAATATCCGAAAGAGGAATCCATATGCTCAAAACCCAGAATGCCTGTTTACGCTCCCTGTGCGTCCTGCTTGCCTTGCTCCTCCTCCTGCCGACTCTGTCTGCCTGCTCCGGCAAGAGCGAGATTCCGGACGGTTACCAGTATGCGACTTGCGAGGGCGAGTACTTTCGCCTGTTCGTGCCTACCCAATGGACGGTGAATACCTCAGGAGGTGTGTCAGGCGCTACCCTGAATATCCAGACCGCTGTGACCATGACGGAGGTGTCCTTGGACGGCATTTTTCCGGAGGGAGCCCTTACCGATGAGGAAGGAAACGCCCGCGCGGCTGACTTGGATGATTTCGATCGGTATCATCTTTCGGAGGTCAGCGCTATGCGCAACTTCGCTGAGGATAAGCATTATAAATCTACGCTCAGCGGATACCGAGCGGTGGACATGACCTATTCCGCTACAGTAGCGGGGGAGGACTACACCTTCCGGCAGGTGCTCTGTAAGGTGGACGGACGCTTCTACCTGTTCACGTACTCGGCACCCTCTGATGTGTTTGAGGTGTATGCCGATGTGGCAGAGGACATTCTGAGTTATGTCAGATTTTACAGCTTTCCCTATGAGGCGGAGGACGCCGCAACACGCAAAATTCCTCAGGATGTGACACTTCCCGAGGGAATGAAGCTGGTATCCACCGATGAGGTGGCCTATCGGTTCTTTGTGCCGGACAGCTGGACAGTAGATATGGAAGTGGATATCTGCGTAGCCTATGTCACCGAGACAGACCGGTCCTGCTCCAATGTCAGCATGATGTCGTACAATCCGGAAATTGACGGCTTCAGTGTGGCGGATTATTGGGAGATGTGCCGCCTGCAATATGAGGATGCTCTGCCTGATTTTACTGTAACCGGGACGGAGGAGACCACCATGGGCGGAAGGAAGGCTACGGTATATGAGTATACCTATACCTTGGGAGGTGTGACCTACAAGACCCGTCAGTCGATGTGCGTCTACGCTACAATGGTCTACGCCTTGACTTATACCGCCCTGCCGGAAAACTATGACAGCCATCTGGAAGAGGTAGAGCGGATGCAGGAGGAGCTGATTTTCCGCACTCCTTTTGGCGGGCAGTGAGCGGGGGGACGGTGTAAGATGGACAGCTTGATGCAAAAGATGAGACAGGATCGGGCAGCACAATCCGGTCCGGAACATCTGATCTATCTTGACAACAGCGCTACCACAGCCCTGTGCTCTGAGGCGAGGGAAGCCATGGTGCAAGCTATGGACTGCTATGGAAATCCATCCTCCCTGCACACGGCGGGACAGCAAGCCCACCGACTGCTGGAACAGGCCCGTGGGCGGGTTGCAATGGCGTTGGGCCTCCGGGATTGTAAGCCCGGACAATTGATTTTCACGGCCTCGGGTACCGAAGCCAGCAACACCGCCATATGGGGAGCGGTGTATGCCAAAGAGCGGCGGGTGGGCCGCCGCATCATCACCACGGATTGCGAGCATCCCTCTGTGGACATGGTCATGAAACGGCTGGAGGCCGATGGCTTTGACGTGATCCGCATTCCCACCAAGCGGGGCGTACTGGACACCGATGCGGCGTTAGCTGCCTTGGAGGAGCCGACACTTCTGGTCTCCATGATGTTGGTCAATAATGAGACCGGAGCCATTTTTGATGTGGCCTGCGTTTTCAAGGCGGCCAAGGAAAAGAATCCCGCCACCCTGACGCACTGTGACGCTGTGCAGGGCTTTCTTAAGGTACCCATGACCCCAACAAGTCTGGGAGCTGACATGATGACAGTCAGCGCCCATAAGATCCACGGCCCTAAAGGGGTGGGGGCTTTGTATGTCAACCCTGCTCTGCTCAAAACCCGGGCTATCCGCCCTTACCTGATAGGCGGGGGACAGGAAAACGGCCTGCGGTCAGGCACTGAGAATATGGTAGGCATCTGCGGTTTCGGAGCCGCCGCTCAGGCCGGGGCAGCACATCTGACGGAAAATGCGGGCCGTATAACGGTTCTGAGAGACAACCTGACCACTCACCTTGCCGCTATGGGCGTACAGACCAATCTTCCCGCCGGGGCCAGGGCACCCCATATCGTCAATCTGACCCTGCCCCGGATCAAGTCCCAGACCATGTTGAATTTCCTGTCGGAGCGGGGCATTTGCGTATCCAGTGGCTCTGCCTGTGCCGCCCATGGGGGACACACAAGCCAATCCCTTCTGGCCTTCGGACTGACACCCGAGGAGGCGGACTGCTCATTGCGAGTCAGCCTGTGTGAGACCAATACCCAAGCTGACATTGATGCCCTGTGCCAGGCCCTTTCTGAAGGGATCGGGCGGCTGGTGCGGATCAGGTAACTGCGGCTGGCAGGATAAAGAAAACTGAAGAAAGGGTGCGGTTGCCGGTCCGCCTCAATTGATTTGCAGCGAGTCTGGAAACCTGCACTGTGAGAGAAATGAACATGAAGCTTATGACCGCCAATGTATGGGCGGATGTGTTCGGCAATCCGGTGCCGGGACGGGATACCGCTCTTGCCCGTATGATCGGACGCCGCCATCCGGATGCTGTCTTCTTTCAGGAAATGCATCCTCACTGGTGGGCTTCTCAACTCAGCCCTCTGCTTTACTGCATGGGGTATCGTCGAGTGGAACCGGATCTCGGAGGGAATTCCCTGAATTATACACCGCTGTACTACGACAACAATCGTTATGAAGCGTTGGCTTGTGGCTTTCATAAGTATACAGGTCTTAACGACTATGATTCCAAATCCGTGACCTGGGCCCTGCTGATAGCCCGTGACACCCGTGAAACCCATGGTGGCGGCAAGCTGTGCGGGGTCATGTCGACTCACCTGTATCATGAACAAAACCAGCGGGGCAACGCCGCCAGACTGCACAATGTCCGGGAATTGTTGGACTGCGATCAGGCCGTTCGAAAGGCCGCATGCGACCTGTGTGCATTGGATGAGGAGACCGCCGGGCAGATGGCTGTCTTTTGCGGCGGGGACTATAACTGCGACCTGCTTTCTGAGCCCTACGCATATCTGGAGGCCCATGGCATGGTCAGTGCCGCCCGCCTGGCCGTCCGTAAAATCAACGACATCTGCACCTGGCATGCATACCCTGTTTACGACAAGGTACGTCACATCTACCACAGCACTCCATCCGACATGGACAATGTGTATTCTATCGATCACATCTGCGTCAGGGGACGGGCCGCTGTGGACAGCTATACTGTGGTATGCGATCCCGAGACCTTTACTGTCAGTGACCACTGCGCCGTAGAGGTGGAGGTTCGCCTGTAGAACCATATAAGGCAACACCCGTGCGGCGTTGCCTTATATGAATT
The DNA here is from genome assembly GCA_964591305.1 of uncultured Clostridium sp. Classification (GTDB taxonomy): domain Bacteria; phylum Bacillota; class Clostridia; order Oscillospirales; family CAG-272; genus CAMEON01. The sequence goes on along the minus strand of CAZQAI010000094.1, from coordinate 368 downwards.
TCTCCCTCTCCTTCCAGTCCGGCAGGATATTCTCCACCTCCCGGTAGAAGGCGTGGGAGTGATTTTGATGTAGAAAGTGGCAAAGCTCATGCACCACCACATATTCCACAAAGGGCAGGGGGTATTCGCACAGGCGGGTGTTGAAGTTCAGAGAGCCATTCTGCGCCATACAGCTTCCGTACCGGGTGGTCATGCACTTGAAGCGAACCGACCGGGGGAAGGCAACCCCACGTGCGGAAAAATAAGGGAAATGCCGCTTGATGAGATCGCAGACCAGTTCTTTTGTCTGCTCCTTTTCAAAGGCCTGTATCGCCGCCTGGCGCCATGTTCCTGTAGCGGTATCCGGCAGCGTGACGGTTAAGGTGAGG
>CAZQAI010000093.1:0-6350 GCA_964591305.1 uncultured Clostridium sp. | reverse complement strand
GTGGACAATCTTCGTGTGCAGCTGTTTTCCGATACGGTACTGCGTGTTGAGGCAGCCCGGGGTGGACGATTCTGTGATGAAGTCACGCTGGCCATTTCCAACCGCAGCCAGTGGCCCGGTGTGACCGGCGCCCGCCGCACGGACGATGACTACATCTACCTGCAAACGGTGAACTACACTGTCTGCATACCCAAGTCCGGCGATATAGCCTCCGTCAAGGTGCTGGATGCAGAGGGACAGCAGGAATGGACGTCCTCGGATGCTGTCACCGCCTATACCTATCTGCCTGAACCCGGTGCAACGCCGGCTGTGTGGAGCTTCGCTGATTCCCCCCGTGTCACCGGAGTGGTGAATGGCTTCACCGAGATTCGTGACAATAAAGCCCAGAATGGCTGGGCGGTCACCCAGAACACGCAGGATTACTACGTCTTTGTTCCGGGCGGCGATCCCTTGACGCTGCGGGCTGACTACAACAACCTGGTGGGGGCTTGCGACCTGCCCACGATCAAGACGCTGGGTATGTGGTTCAGCCGGTACTATGCCTACTCAGATGACGATATCATCCAGCTGATCGAAACCTTCCGTGAGAAGGGGTATGCTCTGGATTACTTCGTGGTCGATACTGACTGGAAGCAGGGCGCCAGCACGGGGTATGACATAAACACGAGGCTGTTCCCCAATATGACGCAATTCCTGTCCACGGCTCATGAGATGAATGTTAATATTGCTTTCAATGATCATGTGCGTGAGTACGGCGGTTCCATGTTTGACAAAGAGCAGCTTACTTGGTTCAACGAGGAGTTGGTCAAAAAGCTGAATATGGGCCTTGATACCTGGTGGTATGACCGCAACTGGGTGTATGCACTCAACTCCCCCTTTGCCGACTTCCGTTCCGACTTTTTTGGTCAGAGGATGTACATAGATATCAGTGCCACGCACGATGCTCCACTGAACAAACGCACGGTGACGCTTTCCAACTACAATATCACCTTCAATGGCAATATAGTCGGTACACCCTATGTGGGCACCCACCGCAACAGCATCCAGTGGTCCGGCGATATTCAGTCCTCTTCCTCCACACTGACCCAGGAAGTGGAGAATATGGTCTGGCTGTCTGCCATGACCTCCACCGCCTACCTCAGCTCTGATATCGGCGGACATCTGGGGACACCCAGCGAGTCACTGTTCATCCGCTGGACACAGTACGGTATGCTGTCCCCCATCATGCGCTACCATTCCAGCGGAATCGACCGGTCTCCCTGGACTGTGGGCAAAACCGCAGATGAGGTGGCTGTGGCGTACAACAATCTTCGCTACCGCCTGATGCCGCTGTTCTACACCCTGGCCTATGAGAACTACGCCAAGGGCCTGCCCATGGCTCGCCGCCTGGACTTTTACTACAGCGGTGAGGGGGCGGACAGGAACGACCAGTACCTGCTGGGCGAGGACGTGCTGGTTGCGCCTATTACCCGTTCCAGCGCCGATGAAGCGTGTGTAGATAGCAGCATGCTGCGGACTCCGGACGGTCAGCCCGGCCTGCAGGCATACTACTACTCAAACAGTACGCTGTCCGGCGATCCGGTGCTGACCCGTGTGGATGAGGTGTTGGACTTCGACTGGGGCACAGGATCTCCCGACAGCAAGGTTCCTGTTGACAATTTCTCTGCCCGCTGGGTGGGAACCATCACGGTTGGCGACCAGGGCATCAATCTTGGCGCCCTGTCTGACGACGGGGTTCGGGTGTATATCAACGATGTTCTGGTTGTGGATAACTGGCAGGCCTCCGATTCTGTGGTCGTGATGGATACCGATCACCTGCTGGAAGCCAATACCACATATAATATCAAGGTAGAGTATTACGAGGGCAGTGGAAATGCCAAGATCACACTGATGTATAGGATCGGTGAGATGTCGGATTATGTATCCGAGGCAACTGTGCCCAAGACATGGTTCACCGGTAAGGACGGCAAGCCCGGCCTGGATGTGACCTACTACAGCGGCACGTCTCTGTCCGGGGATCCCATTGCGACGGGCCGGGACAGCGTGATCGATTTCAATTGGGGAGCCGGTTCTCCTGCTGCCAATGTACCCGCTGACCATTTCTCCGCCGTGTGGGAGGGGAATATCACCATCGGTGCATGTGATGTGCACCTGGGCGTCCTGTCCGATGACGGTGTCCGTGTCTATGTGGACGGAGACCTGATCATAGACAACTGGAAGGCCTCCGATTCCGAGACAGTGTACAATACCGACGTGGTGCTCAAGGCAGGCACCACTCATGCACTCAGAGTGGAATATTATGAGGAAGCGGGCAACGCCGCGTTGTCTCTCAAACGTCAGATCACATCCGATGTGCTGTACTATAGCACGATAGAGGACACCCGGACTGTCTTTATCCCCGAGGGTGAGTGGATCGACGTGTTCTCTGGTGAAACCTATGTGGGTCCCCAGACTGTGACGGTTGGCAGCACCATCCGTCAGTCCCCCCTGTTCGTCCGGAAAGGCGCGATTCTGCCGCTGGCCTATGTGGGCGATTATGCGGACACCTCTGCATGGAACAAGCTGGTGCTGGACGTCTATCCGGGCGAAGGCCTGTCTGATACCACCCTCCTTTATGAGGATGACGGCGCGTCCTTGGATTACCAGTCCGGTGCTTACCGTCTGACCACCCTGACTTCCTCCACCAAGGACGGTGTGACCACCGTGCGCATCAGTGCAGATGAGTCTTCTTATAAGTCCGGCTTCGACACCCGCACATGGACGCTGCGCCTACATACCGGTCAGACCATCAGCTCTGTGACCGTCAATGGCCAGGCAGTGAACTTTACGGCTGTCGCGCAGGACGCTTCCGCTATGCCCTTTGCGACCGAGGGAGGTTCTCCTGATGGTGCTGTTGTCACCGTAACCTTCGACTGTGCGGTGATCGGTACCTCCGAGATCGTGATCAAGTAATATCATCCTATTCTATCAAGCGCAATCTGTTACGGCAGATTGCGCTTTTTTTGTAAAAAACGCCATCAATGGAATTGTCAAAATTCCGTCCCCTTGAATAATGAGACCTCAGAATGGAAGAATAGTATTATCACGACTGTGTCACATCGGATAGGATGACAGAGCGAGGGACAGATCCAACATGTGTTCACTTCCTCTTCCGTTTCAAGCCTTGGCTTGAGCTGCTGCTGTCTGTACCCATGACACAAATCGCCTAAGAAAGGCATGGTTATTGATATGCAAGAATACCGATTCACAATTACAGCTGAAAACGGCATGCATGCACGGCCGGCGGGCCTTTTGGCCAGCAGTCTGCGGCAGTTTTCTTCGGATATAGAGGTGAGCGTAGGCCAGAAGAAGGCCGATGGAAAGCGGCTTTTGTCCCTTATGAGTCTGGGAGCCGTGCGAGGTACGGTATTGACCTTTCATATTGACGGCGCAGATGAGGATGAGGCGTTGCAAAAGGTGGAAAATTTATGCCGGGAGCATTTGATGGGCGGTGAGTGACGGCATGAATATGAAGGAAAAACAAGCAGCTCCTGAACAGGGGACGCTTCTCCATGGCGTAGGTATCGGCGACGGGAAGACATGTGGCAAACTGCATGTATTGAGGCGGGTGAAGGGGGATCGATCGGACGCTGTCCCCGGCTCCGGAGCCGCCGCCGGTGGAGGCGCGTTTATCTCCCCCGTATCTCATAGTGGGCAGACGGATCCGGCCGTGGAGCTTTCCCGTCTGGCCGATGCCAGGCGGGAAGCGGGCGTGCAGATTCAAGCCATGCGGCGCCAGGCGGAGGCAACGGTCGGTGACAAGGAGGCACAGATTTTTGATATTCACGGGATGCTTCTTGAGGATGCGGACTTTACCGAGACAATGGACAGCCATATACAGGACGGCATGTCGGCCGAGCAGGCTGTTTTGACTACGGTGGATCAATTTGCTGCCATGATGCGTGGATTGGGGGATCCGTACCTGGCGGCCAGGGCTGCTGACGTGAAGGACATAGGGACTCGTCTGATGCGCATTCTGACCGGCGAGTCCGACATGTCGGCTGATGGAAACACAGTGGCGGCAGAGCCCTACATTCTGGTGGCCGATGACCTGACGCCCTCCGAAACAGTCACCTTGGATCGCTCCATGATCCTTGGGTTTGTGACCTTTACAGGCTCAGTCAATTCGCATACAGCGATCCTGGCGCGTGCCATGGGTATACCGGCGCTGGTAGGCACGGGCCCGATCGATCCATCCTGCGACGGCATGACAGCCCTGCTGGATGCCGGGCAGGGGACACTGCTGATCAACCCCGATCAGGACACCGAGGCATGCTTTGTCCGCAGTCAGAAGGCACAGCGTGAGGCGGGACGCTCTAAGGAGGCTTACCTGCGTTCTCTGTTGGGCGTGCCTGCTATGACCAGGAGTGGGCACAAGATCATGGTATATGCCAACATCGGCTCCCCCGAGGAGGTTCCGGCCGCCCTGGCTGGCGGGGCCGAGGGTATTGGCCTTTTACGCAGTGAGTTTCTCTATCTTTCCCTGAACGAGTATCCAGGCGAGGATGTGCTGTTTGCTGCTTACCGCCGGGTGGCACAGGGAATGGCCGGGCGACGTGTGGTGATCCGCACGATGGACATCGGGGCTGACAAACGCATCCCCTATTTTGGACTTGATCCGGAGGAAAACCCCGCCATGGGATACCGCGGGGTACGCATATGCCTTGACAGAGAAGGAATATTCAAGACCCAGCTCCGCGCCCTGCTGAGGGCATCGGCATATGGACGGGTGGCGGTCATGATTCCCATGGTCGTATCTGTGGACGAGGTGCACCGCTGCAGACAGCTGCTGGAGGTTTGCCGTACCGAGCTGATTCACGAGGGGAAGGCCGTGGCAGGGCACATGACAGATCGCACGGCAGAACGCATAGCCGAACGCATGGAGTTTGGCATCATGGTGGAGACGCCTGCCGCCGCCGTCATGAGCCGGGAATTGGCTGCCGAGGTGGATTTCTTTTCAGTGGGCACCAACGATCTGTCCCAGTATACACTGGCTGCCGACCGCCAGAATCCCGCCGTCATGCACATCTGCCGGGATAATATGGAGCCTGTCCTGCGTTTGGCCGGCATGGCGTCCAGGGCGATCCATGACAGGGGCGGCTGGATTGGCGTGTGCGGAGAAATGGCGGCTGATCCTGCCCTGACACAGCGGTGGGCCGATATGAAGGTCGACGAGCTGTCTGTGTCATCTCCCTACCTGTTAAGTCTGCGGGGGAGCATCATTGAATGCAATTGAAACCCAAAGCAAGACTGTTGAAATATGAATGGCATACGAAAGGAAAAAAGACATGTTATTTTCAAAAAGAGAAAAGACACACAGTCTGCTGGCTGTGTGTGATGGCCAATGCCTACCTCTTGCCGATATGGCTGATGAGGTCTTTGCCTCCGGAATGCTGGGGACAGGTGTGGCCATAGAGCCAACAGGTAAGACCTTTTACAGTCCCGTCAGCGGTCGGGTGGACAATGTGACCGCCACGGGGCACGCATACACCATCTGCGCCGAGGATGGCTTGGATGTCCTTGTGCATATCGGTGTTGACACTGTGGGACTTGGAGGGGAGGGCTTTGCTCCCGCCGTAAGGCCGGGTCAGAGCCTGCATGCAGGCGATAGACTGGCAGAGGCGGATGTGGATCTGATCCGGAGCCGAGGGTATGCGGCAACCACAGCTGTGATTGTCACCACGCCGGAGCGAATGACGGACATCAAATATCAGTACGGAACCGCCGCAGGCGGCAGGGATGCTGTTATGTCCTATGAAGCACCCGGGAAGGAGAAGTGCCATGACTGATGCCGCAGTGAAAAGCAAAAAGAGCAGGGAACCATCCGGCTTTTTCAGCCTCTTGCAGCGGGTTGGCCGGGCCTTCATGCTGCCTATAGCGCTCCTGCCTATTGCGGGATTATTGCTGGGTGTTGGCTCCTCCCTGACCAATACGGCCATGCTGGAAACCTATCACCTCATGGATTATATGGGGCCGGGGACGGTTGCATACTCCATCTTCTCGCTGCTTGGGTCGGTGGGAACCGTCATATTTGACAATTTGCCTCTGCTGTTTGCCATGGGTGTAGCCCTGGGCATGGCAGAAAATGAAAAAGGCACGGCCACGTTGTCGGCGGCCATTGCCTTCTTTGTCATGCACAAGACCATCCACACCCTTTTGGACATCAGCGGTAAGCTGGAACCGGGAGTCATGCAGGAGGGAACTGTTTCCAGTGTGGTGGGCATAGAATCTCTTGAGATGGGGGTATTCGGAGGCATTATTGTGGGGCTTGGCGTAGCCTGGCTGAACAATCGGTTCTATAAAATCAAACT
>CAZQAI010000092.1:0-6373 GCA_964591305.1 uncultured Clostridium sp. | reverse complement strand
CCTAAACACAGTCGCGGGGCCCCTCGCCCCACTCTACAGTGGAAAAGGGAGCGTATGATAGAGGGTGGCTGAACTGTAACATTCGGTGAGATATTTTTTTGGTTCTCTTAAGAAACAGGTTGCAAAATATGCCGAAATATGATATACTATTACAGTATTTTGAATGCCGGCAAAGCAGACTCGGGTATACGGGCCCGGGACGCATCCGGAGTAAAAGGGGAGAGGGATGGACACAAGCAGAGAATCAAGGCCGGCAAGCGGTCTGCAGCAGGGCTTTTCCAATGATACCTATATCAGATTACAGTCAGAGCGTATCAGGCAGCGTATTGACGAGTTCGGCGGCAAGCTCTACATGGAGTTTGGCGGCAAACTGTTTGACGACTACCACGCCTCCCGGGTGTTGCCTGGTTTTCACCCCGACAGCAAGCTGAAAATGCTCTGCGCCCTGCGTGATGAGGCTGAGATCGTCATTGCCATCAATGCCGCCGATATGGAGAACAATAAGTATCGGGCTGATCTGGGTATCACCTACGACAAGGAAGTTGTGCGCCTCATCGATGCCTTCCGCCGGGAAGGACTGTATGTGGGCTCGGTCGTCATGACCCGGTACACAGGCCAGCATGCCGCCGACACCTTCAGAAACTCCATGGAAGCGGTAGGCGTGCGGGTGTACCACCATTACCCCATCGACAATTATCCATCGGATGTGACCCGCATTGTCAGTGAGGAGGGGTTTGGTCGGAACGAATATATCGAAACACAACGCTCCTTGGTGGTGGTAACGGCTCCCGGGCCCGGGAGCGGTAAGATGGCTACCTGCCTGTCCCAGCTCTACCATGAGAACAAACGGGGTATCAAGGCGGGGTATGCGAAGTTCGAAACCTTCCCCATCTGGAGCCTGCCGCTCAAGCACCCGGTGAATCTGGCTTATGAGGCAGCCACCGCTGACCTGGCAGACGTCAACATGATCGACCCCTATCATCTGGCCGCCTACAACAAGGTGGCCGTCAACTACAATCGGGATGTGGAAATTTTCCGGGTGTTGGACGCCATGATGACCCGCATTTTCGGTAAGTGCCCTTATAAGAGCCCCACCGATATGGGGGTCAACATGGCCGGCTTTGCTATTTATGATGACGAGGCCGTTCGTGAAGCCGCCCGACAGGAGATCATCCGCCGCTACTTCAAAACCGCCTGTGCACGATGCCGCAATAACGCCGCTCCGGAGGAGATCCGCAAAATCGAATTGCTCATGGAGGAAGCCGGAATCACAGAAAACCATCGCCCGGTGGTGCCCGCCGCCCGGGCAGTGGCCCAACGCACCGGAAAGCCTGCGACCGCCATCCGCTTGCCGGACGGCCATGTGGTAACAGGCAAGACCACCGACCTGCTGGGCGCTTCCTCAGCCGCCCTGCTCAACGCTCTGAAGTACATGGCCGGCATCGACGACAGCATCAAGCTGATCTCCCGTGAAGTCATTCAACCCATCATGCAGTTAAAAACGGATCATTTGGGAAGCCACAACCCCCGGATGCACACCGATGAGCTGTTGATCGCGCTGTCCATCTGCGCCGTGACCGACCCATATGCCGCTCACGCTATGGAGCAGCTGGATGGTCTGCGGGGCAGTGAGATCCACTCCACTGTCATCTTGGCACATGCGGACGAAAAGCTGTTCGACAAGCTGGGCGCTTATGTCACATGCGATCCCGTGTTCGAGCAAAAGCGCCTGTATCATGGGGTATGACCGGAATGTTAGACTGCGCCATATATGAATACCTGCTCACCATTCCCCGAGGCAGGGTGGTGACCTACGGTCAGATCGCCAGACATCTCGGCAATCCGAAGTGGGCAAGAGCAGTAGGCCATGCACTCCACCGGAACCCCAACGGAGACCTGTACCCCTGCTACAAGGTGGTCAACAGCCAGGGAATGTTGTCTAAACAGTATGCCTTTGGCGGTATGGAGGAGCAGAGGCGCCGTCTGGAGGCAGATGGCATCCGGGTAGAGAATGGCAGAGTCGATGTCAAAATGTATCAGTTTACAGACTGAGCCGCCCACCCAAAAACTGTACGGCACTGTCTTGACTTTTTTATGGCAGATGGTATAATACACCCTGCAGAACAACAGCCGCCGAAATACGCCATACGCACAAGAAAAGGAGAAATAAAATGCCCGCCGTATCTGTCATAATCCCTGTGTATAAGGCTGAGCCCTATTTAAGACGTTGCGTGGACAGCATTCTGGCCCAGACCTTTGCGGATTTCGAATTGATTCTGGTAGACGACGGAAGCCCGGATGGCTGTCCGGCTATCTGCGATGAGTATGCACAAAAGGACAGCCACATTCATGTGATCCATCAGCCAAACGGCGGGGCTGCTATCGCTCGGAATACCGGTATTGACTGGGTATTCGCCAACAGTGACAGTCAGTGGCTGACCTTTATTGACAGTGACGACTGGATTCACCCCCGGTACCTGGAGCTCTACCTGAGCGAAGCAAATCGTGACATGGTGGATATTTGTTGCTGCGATTACAGTAGATGTTATAACACATCACCCGAAGGCTCTTTGGATTACAGAAAAGCTGCTGCTTCCGTTCAGGATATCGAGCCAGACCATCCATTCACCTTGCTTGACGGAATGTGGTATTTCGTACACAATGAAGGTGGAAACCTAACCGCAGGTAAATTTTTTGCCAGGCATTTATTCACAGACATCCGGTTCCCTGCCGGGAAATTGCATGAGGACGAGTATGCGACGTACAAATTATTATATATAGGCGGAAAAATCGCATATATTTCCCTGCCGCTTTACTATTACTACATCCGGAAGGATGGCTGTACCGGCCTTGCGTCTTCAAAAAAAGGCTATAAATTAAAGAATCTGGACAGTCAGATGGCTGTACGTGAACAGTACGCTTTCTTCAAAGATCATTGTGATGCTTTACTCACCGCTTTCATTGCATCTAAGTATTGCATTGTGCTGAAAGGCCACCTGCGTCACCTCAGACAGGCATCTGTATCCAAAGAGGATGAGTTTCACAAGCAGGAACTCAGACTCAAAAAGGAATTACATTATTTTCGGAAGAAAGAGCTTCGTTCCTTTTTAAAGTCCCATCCGGAAATTAAGGTACAGGATTGCTACATGACCTTCAAAATTGCCTGGCCGGTGTCGTCCTTCTTCAAGTACAGCCTTTACCGGCTGCGGACAGAGGGGCTTCACGGGGCTGCCGGCATCATAAAGCGAAAAATATCGAGGATGACCTCATAAAGGCAGTTTACGGGGGAATCCTTGTACATGTAAAAAGATGAGGAAAACCCTCATTGGTCAGGAGGCTTCATACATGAGAGTCGTTATCAAAATAGGTACCTCCACCCTGACGCATCCTTCTGGGTGTCTCAACATCAGGAGCACAGAAACCCTTTGCAAGGTTTTGGGTGACCTGAAAAACAAGGGTCTTGAGATTGTCCTGGTCAGTTCGGGTGCCATTGGCATGGGCGTGGGAAAGCTGTCTTTGAAGACCAGACCGACCGACATTCCCACCAAGCAAGCTGCGGCTGCCGTGGGGCAGTGTGAGTTGATGTACACTTATGACCGGATGTTTTCAGAGCACAACCACACCATCGCCCAGATTCTGATCACCGGCGATGACTTTTCGCATCCTGACCGCCACCGTAACTTTATCAACACCATGGACAAACTGTTGGAGCTGGGCGTCCTGCCAGTCATCAACGAAAATGACTCTGTCTCTACAAACGAGATCAAGGTTGGCGATAATGACACCCTGTCCGCCTATGTGGCCAAGAGCGTACATGCCGACCTGCTCATCATCCTGTCGGACATCGACGGCCTGTACACCGCCGATCCCCACAGCAACCCCGATGCCCGTCTGATTGACACCATAGAGTCGCTGACGCCGGAGACCATCGCTCTGGGTGAGGGCACCGGCTCTCCGCTGGGTACGGGCGGAATGAAAACCAAACTGGAAGCCGCCGCCATCTGCACCGAGGCGGGGTGTGAGATGGTCATCATGAACGGAAAGAATCCGGCTCTTCTGTATGACCTGTTTGACGGCAAGAGCGTGGGCACCAGATTCAAGGCTGCAAAGAAGGATCATCCAGTCTACGGTAAATAAGAAGGAATAGAAAGGAATGGTCATACACATGACAGATACAGCAAACCTTGCGAACACCGGCGGAATCTATCAGATGCTGGAGCGGGCCAAAGCCTGTGCCACATACGCCGCCACACGGACAGCCGATGAGAAAAACCGGGCCCTTTTGTCCATGGCTGACTGTCTGGAGCAGGATACAGACGCCATCCTGACCGCCAACCGGCAGGACATGGAGGAAGCCACCCACCTATCTGAAGTGATGAAGGACCGGCTGCTTCTGAGCAAGGCACGCATCCTTGGTATGGCTCAGGGTCTTCGGCAGGTAGCCGGACTGCCTGACCCGGTGGGACGCACCCTGGATACCCGGACGCGGGCGGACGGCCTGTCCATTTCCAAGGTGTCCGTGCCCTTTGGTGTGGTGGCTGTGATCTTTGAAAGCAGGCCGAATGTAGCGGCTGACACCGCCGGCTTGACACTGAAAAGCGGCAATGTCTGCGTTCTGCGGGGAGGGAAGGAAAGCTTCCACTCCTGCTGCGCCATCGTGCAGTCCCTTCGGCGGGGACTGGCGGCGGCGGGCCTGCGGGAGGATCTGGTCAATCTCATCGAGGATCGCACCCGGGAAGGGGCACATGTCCTGATGACAGCCACGAGATACATCGATCTTCTGATTCCAAGAGGTGGAGCGGGACTGATTCGCTCCTGCGTGGAGACGGCCACCGTCCCTTGTATTGAGACCGGCACCGGCATTTGCCATGTCTATGTAGACGAAACAGCTGATCCTGACATGGCTCTTGCCATCATTGAGAATGCCAAAACCAGCCGCCCGTCGGTATGCAATGCCGAGGAAGTATGTCTTGTGCATGAAAAAATAGCCGCCCGTTTTCTGCCCATGCTCAAGGATCGCCTGGTAGACGCAAGGCAGGCGCAGGGGCTCCAGCCCGTGGAACTGCGGCTGTGCCCGGCATCCAGGGCGATCATAGACGGTACACCGGCCACCGATGCCGATTTTTCTACCGAATTTCTGGATTACATTCTGGCGGTCAAAATTGTCCGGGATGTACATGAGGCAATTCAACACATCGGTCTGCATTCCACACACCATAGCGATGCCATTGTCACCGAAAATCCGGGACATGCCGACCTGTTTGTGGCGTCGGTAGACAGTGCCGCCGTGTATGTCAACGCCTCCACCCGCTTCACCGATGGCGGAGAGTTCGGCAACGGGGCGGAAATCGGCATTTCCACCCAGAAGCTCCACGCCCGGGGCCCTATGGGTGTCAATGAACTGAACACATACAAGTATGTTGTCCGCGGCAGCGGGCATATACGGTAAAGCGGAATCGAGATGGGCTTTGCGCCTTATATCAGAAAGGAACGGTATTTTGTATGAGATATAAAATCGGATTTGTCGGATGCGGAAACATGGGAGGCACGCTACTGGGCGCTGTCTCGGCACATGTCGGGGCTCTGTCCTGCTGTGTTTGCGAAAAGGCTCCGGAAAAAACACAGCCCTTCGTGGATCAGGGTGTTTCCCTGCTTTCCGCAGAGCAAGTGGCCGCACGGTCGGACTTCATCTTCCTGGCAGTCAAGCCCCAGGTGATGCAAGCCGTGGTATCAGGCCTTTCCGAAGCCCTTCGGGACAATCAAGACGCTGTGCTTGTAACCATGGCTGCCGGACTGGATATTGCCACAATCGAGAAATATGTGGGACGGCATGTCCCTGTGATCCGGATCATGCCCAACATGCCCTGTTCGGTGGGGCAAGGTGTGGTGCTGTACTGTGCCAACAATCTGGTATCACCCGATGCCAAAGCTGAGTTCGTGTCTCTGCTTGACAAGGTGGGTCTGCTGGATGAGATCGCTGAGTCGGATATAGATGCGGCCAGTGTCATCTCCGGCTGTGGGCCGGCTTTCGTTTACCTGTTTGCCGATGCCTTGGCCGAGGGAGCCGCCCAATGCGGCCTTGACAAACAACGCGCGTTGCTGTACGCCGTCCGGACACTGATCGGAGCGGCCACTCTGCTGGAGCGCAGCGACAAGGATGTGGAGGAATTGATCCGAGTGGTATGTAGTCCAAAGGGTACGACCATCGAGGGGATCGATACCCTCAATCGGCATGACCTGCGTGGCATCGTGGGAGACGCCGTGCAGGCCTCCTACAGACGGTCCCTGGAGCTGAAAGGTTAACAAACTATATTATTGTTTGCTATTTGCGGGGAGAAAACTTTCTTGAAAGAAAGTTTCCTCCCCGCACCCC
>CAZQAI010000091.1:0-6406 GCA_964591305.1 uncultured Clostridium sp. | reverse complement strand
GCTGTCCTTGACAAACCGCTCCACGACCGGGTGGCGTCCATCCTTGATGGTGACTGTGTCATCATCGCCGATCTCCGGGCGGACGTACTGATATCGGGAGGCCACCTCCGCCAGACTCCGCAGCACATCGGTCTCGGCCAACAGGGCCGCCGTTTTTTGGATCCGCTCACTGCGCTCGGCCACAAACCCACGCACCCGGTTGAACAACTCATATTCCAGGGCGCACACCTTATCCTGCGCCCCCAGGATGGTGGCCTCCATATCCTTCAGTTCCTTGGTGATATACCGTTCAGCATTCACCAGGGTCTGTTTGCGTATGTATGTGTCCGGCACCATGTTCACAAAGGATTTGGATACCTCAATATAGTATCCGAAGACCTTATTATATCCTACCTTCAGGGTTTTGATGCCGGTTCTTTCCTTTTCCTCGGCAGCGACCTTCTCCACCCAGCCTTGGCCGTCCGACATGATACTGCGCAGCCTGTCCACCTCAGCATCATATCCTTCTGCGATCATGCCGCCTTCCCGGATCGTAAAAGGGGGGTCCTCCACAATAGCCCGGCCGACCTCCTGACATACATCCTCCAGCGTGTCCATCTCCCGCCAGATACGCCGCAGCTCTTCGCACTCGCAGCCCTCCAGTAGCCTCCTCAGATCCGGCAGCACCTTGGCTGTATGACACACCGCCCGCAAATCCTTGGCATTGGCTGTACCGTACACAATCTTGGTAATCAGGCGTTCCATGTCCAGCACATGGGACAGAAGCTCCGCCAGCTCCTCCCGTTTCATATAGTCGCCCACCAGCTCCTCCACTGCCCCCTGGCGGCGGGTGATGTGAGCAGGAGACAGCAGGGGATGTTCCACCCATTGACGCAGCAGACGGGCACCGGGAGATGTCTTGGTTCTGTCCAGCACCCAAAGCAGGGAACCCTTCTTCTCCTTGGTACGCATGGTCTCCGTAAGCTCCAGATTCCGGCGGGTATTCAGGTCAAGGCCCAGGTACTGTCCCTCACTGTACACCGTCAATTCCTTGATGAAAGACAGGTCAGACTTCTGGGTCTCAGTCAGGTAGTCAAGAAGAGCGCCTACCGCCGACACAAGGGGTTTATTCTGTAGAACGCTCTCCTTCACCCGGTCGCCGAAATGGGTTTTCACTCGCTCAAGACAGTCTGAAAAAGCAAACCGACCCGGCTGGTTGTCGGACAAAAGAGCGTTGTGGCTGACGAGAAAATCTGCCGCCGCCCCACAGCGTTTGGCACTGACATTGAGAATCGCCTCCCGGGGCATGTAGGTACCCAGCTCATTGAGCAGCTGCTCATCCATCTGTGCGCCGTCAATGACCGTGGCATACACCTGAGCGGTGGAAATATCGGCGAAGCAGACTCCGTACTCCATCTCGGTCAGATACAGTGACGCAATATAGTTGTTCTTTTGCTCAGGCAGAAGGGTGTTCTCGATCACCGTCCCGGGTGTGACCACCCGTATGACCTCCCGCTTGACCAGTCCCTTGGCCAGAGCCGGATCCTCCATTTGCTCACAGATGGCGACCTTATAGCCTTTCTCGATCAGCTTCCCAATGTACACATCGGCCGCATGAAACGGGACCCCACACATGGGGGCCCGTTCGGCTTCTCCGCAGTCCCGGCCTGTCAGAGTCAGCTCCAGTATCCGTGAGGCCGTCACGGCGTCGTCAAAGAACATCTCATAAAAATCACCCAGCCTGTAAAACAGCAGGTAATCCTTGTACTGATTTTTGACCTGGAAGTATTGTTCCATCATGGGTGTCATGGCAGGCAGAGCCCCCTTTCGTTCTGTGGTTCCGTTCCCGATCCGATTATATCAAAATGACTGTGGTTCCGTTCAGTGGCACCCGCCGCAGGTGGAGCAGTCATGGGTGCATCCGGAAGGCACTTCACCCGTTATGGCAAACGTAATGGTGCTGTTGACAGCGTTCATCAGCTGATTCACACCCTCCTGCGCCTCATTCAACTCCACGAAGGCGGGATGTACGGCAATCTGATCGTACAGCGCATTGATTCTGTCCTGAATCTGCTGCACCATATCAGGATCGTATTCCGGATCGGCTGCCACATTCTCCAGGGCTTTCTGCTGTACCTCGTACTCCGTCATCAGTCCGCTGATCCCGGGGTCGGCGTCCATAGCCTCCTTCGCTTTGTCCATGCGTACCATGCGGGGATCTGCCTTGATGGCTTTCCCCAACACCATAGCCATCTCAAACACATTGGAGGTGTCCAGCTCCACTTTTCCATCCTTTGTCTCGTTCATGGATTCCTACCTCTTTTCATCATGTTGGTCTCTTTTTCAGAAAGATTCTACGCCGGTTCCGGCTTTGCCAAAACGGCGTTATGCCGGCCGCCAAAGCGCGGCCACAACTTACAGGGAAGGCTGTACCGTCTTGCCAAACAGGCCGTATGGCCCGGCTCTGTCAATTTTCACCTGTACAAAGGCCCCGATCATATCAGGGATCCCTGCAAAGAAGACGCTCTTGTTGCCCTCGGTGCGTCCGGTGTAGGTTGTGGGGTCGGTCTTGCCCGGCCCATCACACAGCACACAGACAGTTTGCCCCACCGTCGCCTGATTGCGGGTCAGGGAAATGCTGTCCTGCAGGGCAAGCAGACGGGCAAAGCGTGCCTTTTGCACGTCCGGCGGAAGCTGCTGCATCTCGGCGGCAGGTGTTCCCTTTCGGGGAGAGTAAATGAAGGCGTACAGCATATCAAACTGCACCGTCCGCAAGGCATGCAGGGTCTCCTCAAAGTCCTCTTCCGTCTCCCCGGGAAAGCCCACAATGATATCGGATGACAGGGTCAGCCGTGGAATACGCTCCTTCATATAGCTGACAGTCTCCAGGTACCGTTGCATATCGTAATGGCGATTCATAGCCCGCAGGATGCGGTCGCTGCCTGACTGAAGCGGAAGGTGAAAGGCAGGCACAATATGTCTGGCTTCGGACATCACATCGATCAGCTTATGTCCGGCGTCCTTCGGGTGACTGGTCATGAACCGCAGCCACCAGTCGCCTGGAATGGTGTCAAGCTCCGCAAGCAGGTCGGCAAAATCGCAGGGCGTCTCCAGCCCCCGGCCATAGGAATTCACGTTCTGTCCCAGCAACGTGATGTCCCGGTAGCCGGCCTCCACCAGCTCCCGTACTTCCCTGACCACATCTGCCTTCTCCCGGCTCCTCTCCTGCCCTCTGACATAGGGCACGATGCAGTAGGAGCAGAAATTGTTGCATCCGTACATGACAGACACCCAGGCCTTGTAACCGGAGCTTCGGCGCACCGGCACGCCTTCCACCATTCCGGCCGCCACATCCTGGGGGCACTCCCCCTTCAAGCTCCGGCCCCTACCCTCCAGGCTTTCCCGGATGAGCCTGGGTAGCTGTCCCAGCGAGGAGGGGCCCAGGGTAAAGGTCACATAAGGATAGCTTGTCTTGAGCTGCGCCCGCCGATGGGCTTCCGCGGCCATACAGCCGCATACTCCGATGATCAGTTCAGGATTGCGCTGCTTGAGTGCCTTATACTGTCCGATCATAGACAAAGCACGCTTCTCGGCGTGTTCCCGGATGGCGCAGGTGTTGACCAGAATAAGGTCGGCGTCCTCCGGTCTCTCAACCGGTGTATACCCCATATCTACGGCCATCCCGCTGATTTTTTCGCTGTCAGCCTCATTCTGCTGGCAGCCAAAGGTCAGGACAAATACCCCCCTCCGTCGTCCGGTGGCGGCGGCATGGCGATCGTTGCAGTCCTTTACCCATTCCCTTGCTTCCTGCTGCAGGGCGGGCGGACAAGGGGAAAGCGTGTCCTCCCCATGGGTTCTGTTATCAATATACCCTATACGCTGGTCCGTCATACTATTTCCTTACTTCTTATAAATTTTGCGGTCAAGGACCACGTCTTGGCTGGCAGCCATACCGAAGGTCGCACTGACGATCATGCGGCAGCTGACCGTTCAACGGCGCAAACACGCACCCGGCGTCCGTCAGGTGTTCTGATTGAACTCTGTCAGTTCAAGCTCCGGATTCTTTTCCAGTGCCCAGTCGATCTCATATTGCCCCACAAAAATGAGCAGATTGCGGCCTTTGACATCCTGTACCCAACGGGTGGTCTGCATGAGCTTGAGTTCGGCGGGATTGAGGTTTTGGTTGCGGATATAGCGGATAAGCTGGTGGGGCAGGTCACGCTTGTTGTACTTGACTCCGTATTCCGACTCCATACGGAACTGCAGCACATCAAACTGCAGCTGTCCTACCACGCCAACCACCACACGCTCCATACCGGTGCCCGGCTCAAAAAAGATCTGAATGGCCCCCTCCTGAGCGATCTCTGTCACTCCCTTGGCGAACTGCTTGCGCTTCATGGAGTCGATCTGCTCCACGATGGCAAAATGCTCCGGGGCAAAGGTGGGAATACCGGCATACTCCATGTGGGCCCCCTTGTCGCACACCGTATCTCCGATGGAAAAAATGCCGGGGTCAAACACACCGATGATGTCTCCTGCATAGGCGGTGTCAATGATCTCCCGCTCCTGAGCCATCATCTGCTGGGGCTGAGACAGCTTGACCGGCCGATTGGCCTGCACATGGAAGTACTCCTTTCCCCGCTCGAACTGACCTGAGCAAATGCGCATAAAGGCAATCCGATCCCGATGGGCCTTGTTCATGTTGGCCTGTATTTTGAATACAAAAGCCGAAAAAGTTTCGTCAAAGGGAGAGATCAGATCGTCCCCGCTGATATGCTCCAGAGGTGCAGTCGTCATCTGAAGGAATCGTTGGAGGAAGGCCTCCACGCCAAAGTTATTCAATGCCGATCCGAAAAATACCGGACTGAGGCGGCCTCGGCGAACCTTATCCAGGTCAAAATCAAAGGACGCGCCGTCCAGCAGTTCAATCTGAGACACCAGCTCCTCCCTGGCATATGAGCCAATGAGGGCATCCATTTTTTTGGTATCGCTTATGTCACATTCCACGCCCTCAATGCGGCGTCTGCCGGCATGGAATTCATCAAAGGTCAGGATGCTGTGCCGATCCCGTTCGTACACACCCTTGAAGCCTGCGCCGCATCCGATAGGCCAGTTGACACAGTAGGTGTCGATGCCAAACTCCTTCTCCAGCTCATCCACCAGGTCAAAAGGATCCCTGGCTTCCCTATCCATTTTATTGATAAAAGTGAAAATGGGAATATGCCGCATGGCGCATACTTTGAACAGTTTCCTTGTCTGGGGTTCGATGCCCTTAGCGCCGTCGATGACCATGACAGCGCTGTCGGCGGCCATCAGCGTGCGGTAGGTATCCTCCGAAAAATCCTGGTGACCGGGCGTATCCAGAATGTTGATGCAGTAGCCCTCATACTCGAACTGAAGCACCGAAGAGGTCACAGAGATTCCTCGTTTCTTTTCGATTTCCATCCAGTCCGAGGTAGCATGACGGTCACTGGACTTTCCCTTGACAGCACCGGCTGACTGAATCGCTCCCCCATACAAAAGGAATTTTTCGGTCAAGGTGGTTTTACCCGCATCGGGGTGGGAGATGATGGCGAAGGTTCGCCGCCGTTGGATTTCCTGTTTCATGTCTGCCATGGGTATATATCCTTCCTGTATGCAAAGTCATGGGCTCGTTATGCTATATAAGGCGCTGGGGCGATGATACACGCCTCGGCGGCGGAATTGGGAGCTATTTCACACCAATATATTATAACTCGCAATTTTTTTCGTGTCAACGGTGCGTGTCAACAAAATCAGAGCAAAAGCATTTACTTTTTTAGAGAAACATTGGCGCAGAAGCCCGCTTTGACGGCAGGTCTCATTTTGCCACCACATTCTCCTGTCCCAGCAGTGCTGTCAGCCGCTCCAGCACAAAGGAGGAAAGGCGCACAGATCCCGCACAGGCGGTATAGGAAGCAGAGGACGTATCATAAAAGAACACGGCGGTGGGCCCGTCGCAGAAGATGGCCACCAGATTGGCCGCCTTCCGGTAGGCCTCGCAGGTCAGATCAGGCACCCGCAGGTACAGCCGTCTGGCTGGGGAGAGCGGCTCACCGGTCACGGATGCTTTGTGGGTAGGAGCCAAAGGGGGAGCAGCCGAGGCCATTTGCAGGTAGGGATTATAACAGTACTCCTGCCTTGGCTGTCCGTCCCCGGCGCTCGCCGCCGGGGACGCCTGCGCCCCCCCGTCTGCCGCTTCTGCGGCCTGTCCGGTCCGAATGCCGTCTGAGGTGCTTAGAGCCGGGGATGTCGATATGCGGATATCAGGCGGTGTCTGTCCGTGTCCGACATAATGCCTGTTGTCCACAAGCTCGCTGACCGACGAGGCCAATATCTTGACCGACTCGTCCTCCCGCACCGACAGATTCCCCTCCACATAAAGAGCACCGTCCAAGCGGATGATGCC
>CAZQAI010000090.1:2795-6415 GCA_964591305.1 uncultured Clostridium sp. | reverse complement strand
CAGCTACTTTGTGCCCAATGATGCTGCTTTGGATACACGGGACAACAGGTTGATGCTGATCACAGGTCCCAACATGGCCGGAAAGTCGACATACATGCGCCAGGTGGCTCTGATTGTGCTCATGGCCCAGATCGGCTCTTTTGTTCCAGCCGCCTCGGCCCATGTGGGTGTGGTGGACAAGATTTTCACCCGGGTAGGCGCATCCGACGATCTGGCTTCCGGGCAGTCAACCTTCATGCTGGAAATGAATGAAGTGGCGTACATCCTGCGCAACGCCACCAGAAAGAGCCTGATCATATACGATGAGGTGGGGCGGGGAACCTCCACCTTTGACGGGATGAGTATCGCACGGGCCATCGTGGAGTATACCGCCTCCCGCAGGATCGGGGCCAAGACCTTATTTGCCACCCACTACCATGAACTGACCTCCATGGAGGGGGCATACGAGGGGATTGTCAACTACCACATTGCCGCCAAGAAGCGGGGAGACGACGTCATATTCCTGCGTAAGATTGTCCGGGGCTCCACGGATGACAGCTTCGGCATAGAGGTGGCTAAGCTGGCAGGTCTGCCAAATGATGTCATCCGGCGGGCCAGGGAGGTACTTGCATCGGTGGAAGCATCCTCAAAGGCTGTCCGGGAGGCAGTGGATGAAGCCGATCCCGGTTCACGCAAACAGGATGCCGATGAGTCGGCCATCTCACTGGATGACTGCCTCAACCAACGTCTGATTGATGAATTGCGGGAAACCGATATCAACACCCTGTCGCCATTTGAATGCATGAGCCTTCTGTTTGAATGGAAAAAACAGATCAGGTGATCCGGCCCTGTCTGCGGTAAAATGGTTTGCGCCAGTCAGGGGGATGCTACGCAGTATTGCCTGAAGAAAGGAGTTGCTATGGGTCATATTCAAGTCTTGCCCTTTGAGGTTGCCAACCTGATTGCCGCCGGTGAAGTGGTGGACAGACCGGCTTCCGCTATCAAAGAGATGATGGAAAATGCCATCGATGCCGACGCCGCGCATGTCACGGTGGAGATTCAGAACGGCGGCGTCAGCTTCATGCGGGTGTCTGATGATGGGTGTGGCATGTCTGCCGAGGATCTGCCTATGGCCATCCGCCGCCATGCCACCAGTAAGATCCGGAATGCCTCTGATCTGGATGGCATCATCACACTGGGCTTTCGGGGAGAGGCGCTGGCCGCTATCTCTTCGGTGTCGGACATGCGCATCATGTCCAAGCGCCCTGAGGACGAGACGGGGCATATGCTGGAGGTGCGGGGAGGGGCGCTCCTGGGCGTGCAGGAGTATGGCTGCCGGGACGGAACCACCGTCATAGCTGAACATCTGTTTGCCAATGTCCCGGCGCGGCGCAAGTTTCTCAAACGAGATGCCACAGAATCCATGGCTGTCAGCGCCAATGTGGAGCGGGTTGCTTTGTCGCATCCTGAGATAGCCTTCCGCCTGATTGTGGACGGCGTGCCCAAGATGGAGACAGCCGGGGATGGGAAGCTGCAAAGTGCCATTTGGGCGGTATTCGGACGGGAGTTCGCATCCCGTCTCATCCCTCTGGACGCTGAGTATGACGGCATCCGGATCGAGGGTTTTATCGGCCGGTCGGACAATGTCAAGGCCACCCGGAACGGGCAGAATTTCTTTATCAACCATCGATACATCAAGTCAAGAACGGCGCAAGCGGCCTTGGAGCAGGCTTACACCTCCTACCTGCCGCAGGATAAGTACCCCTGCTGTGTGCTCAATATCGGACTGAACCCCGCCCGTGTGGATGTAAATGTGCATCCGGCTAAACTGGAAGTCAAATTCTCCAACGAAAAGCCTGTGTTTGAGGCGGTATACTATGCGGTCAGACAGGCACTGGAACAGGACACCGGCCGCCCGACTCTGCGTATGGAGAATACTCGGACAGGCGGTCTTGCAGGGAGTTTCAGCGGCCGGCTGTCGGATGCCAAAGTTCCGGTGGATGCCGAGCCGCCCGAGCCGTTGCGTAAGCGTCAGGTCACCGTGGACACTCTGAACACCGTGACAGGTGCATCGGGACAGCATCCTGCGGCGCAATCTGCCGGTACTGTCTCCGCCGGGACAGGCCATTTCGTCCCTAAAAAGCCTCTGCAGGAGCGGATCACAGCCGAGGAATATGTGGCGCGGTATGTAAAGGGACAGCAGGGAAAGGGCAAGGAAAAAGCAGCGGATATCCCGCAGACAGTGGGGATTGATGTCTCGTCTTCCCATCGGTCTTGCCACCCGCAGGACGAGGCACTCTCTCATCCGCCTTGTGATCGGGATCCCGACCGAATCGGAAACCCTACTCCCCGGTCAGACAGCCTGCCGGCCGACATCCCTGACTTGCCTGACATTCCGATGGAGGTCTATGAGGCCGAAGCCCGTCAGCTGACAGCGGAGGAGCCGGTATCCCCGGAAACCGAGCCTGCCGATATCCAGGATCATGTATACGCAGTCCCTGCTCAACCTGCCGACGAAGGGACGGTTTCCCCTGATGTCGGCGATCACGCGGATCGTGCAGACGATGTGGCGCAGGGGACAGTTCCTGCTGATATCACCCCATGGCGCATCATCGGCGAAGCTTTCCATGCCTACATACTGGTAGAGCAGCAAGACCGTCTGCTACTCATTGACAAGCATGCCGCCCATGAACGCATTATATTCGAGCAGCTCAAGACACATCTCCGGCAAAGTCTGGCCGGACAGGGCGTGGATGCCCAGCTTATGCTGCTGCCTATTGATGTCATGCTGATGTCCGGGGAGGTGGATCTGATCAATGCCTATCGAACCGAACTGGAGGCTATTGGATTTTCCTTCAGCTGCCTGCGCAACACCGTTCGGGTGGATGCCATTCCCAGCGGAATTGAAACCGGCGCGGTGCCGGACATGATCAGCGCCTTTGCCGAACAGCTGGGGCAGGGAACCGGAGACCCGAAGATCACCCGGGACATCCTGTTTGAAAAGGCCTTGTATCAGGCTTCCTGCAAAGCGGCCATCAAGGCGGGCCGGGAGTATCCACCCGAGCAGGAGGCCTGGGTGGTGGAGCAGCTTATGAGGCTGCCGGATATTACCTTCTGCCCCCATGGCCGGCCTGTGGCTATGGAGATGAAAAAGCGCAATATTGATCACCAGTTTGAGCGGTGCTGACCGTTTCAAGACCCCCCACTTAGAAATTCAAGCCGGCCGCACGCTGTTATCGTGTCAGCCGGGAAAGAGGAAACGATGTTTACGATTCTCACAACCGACGGCCGTGCCCGGCGTGGCGTGCTCCACACCGTGCATGGCGACATTCAGACCCCGGTGTTCATGAATGTGGGCACCTGCGCCGCCATCAAGGGTGGCGTATCCACCATGGAGCTGCTCCGGGATCTGGACTGCCAGGTGGAGCTGTCCAACACCTACCACCTACATATCCGCCCCGGAGACGGACTGATCCACGACATGGGCGGCCTGCATAAGTTTATGAACTGGCCCCGGCCCATCCTGACAGACAGCGGCGGATTCCAGGTCTTCTCGCTGGCGCAGCTGCGTAAAATCACAGAGGACGGGGTGCGCTTTGCCTCTCATGTGGATGGCAGACGGATCTTCATGGGGCCGGAGG
>CAZQAI010000090.1:0-2785 GCA_964591305.1 uncultured Clostridium sp. | reverse complement strand
GCATGCAGATTCAGTCCAATCTGGCTTCCACCATTGCCATGGCTTTTGACGAGTGCATTGAAAATCCTGCCCCCTATGACTATGTCAGACAGTCCGCCGCACGGACTGCCCGTTGGCTGCGCCGGTGCCGGGCTGAGATGGATCGACTCAATGCCTTGCCTGAGACCATCAACCCTCATCAGATGCTCTTCGGTATCAACCAGGGCAGCACCTATGAGGATATCCGCATTGCGCACATGCAGGAGATCGCCCAGATCCCCTGTGAAGGGTATGCAATCGGCGGCCTGGCTGTGGGGGAGGAAACAGAGGAGATGTACCGTATCATCGATGCGGTTGAACCTTACATGCCCAAGGATAAACCCCGTTACCTGATGGGGGTGGGCACCCCCTGCAATATTCTGGAGGCTGTACACCTTGGCGTGGACTTCTTTGACTGTGTGATGCCCTCCCGGAACGCGCGGCATGGCAACCTGTTCACCTGGGAGGGAAAAATCAATATCATGAACGAAAAGTATATGAAGGATCCCCGGCCCATCAGCCCCGACTGTCAGTGTCCCGCCTGCCGGCATTACTCGCGTTCCTACATTCGTCACCTGCTCAAAGCCAAGGAATCACTGGGGATGCGGCTGGCTGTGACCCACAACCTCTACTTTTACAATAATCTGACGCGCAAGATACGGGACGCACTGGACGGCGGTTATTTTGAGAGCTTTTATCAGAAGTATCACATCGCCCTGGGCGAGCGGTGCCCGGACTGAGGCGTGCACATGGCAGATATAGATCAAAAAGCATACGACGGACCGGTCCGAGCGCTCATCTTTGACAAGGACGGCACCCTGCACGATACCGAAAAGGTATTCCGGCTGGCATGGCGTGAAGCGGCCGTCCGGTTTGGCGTTCCCGATATTGAAACCACAGCGGATCACTGTACCGGCCTTACCATTGAAGGCATTCGGCAGTACTGGGAGGCCAAATATCCGGACATTCCATTCGATCCGTATATCGAACTTCGAAACCGCTTCTTTGCCCGGAAGGTGGCTGAGTCGGTTCCCGTGCGGGAAGGAGCCATGGAGTTGCTCCGCGCTCTGCGGGAACGGGGGTACAAGCTGGCCCTGGCCACTTCTACCGAGCGGGTGACAGCCCTGGATCACATGCGCCGCACCGGCATGGATATTTTCTTTGACGCTATGATCTTCGGCGATGCCGTGGAACACGGCAAACCCAGCCCGGATATTTACCTGGCCGCCGCCGATGCTCTCGGCATATCTCCCGGGGCGTGTGTGGGGGTGGAGGATTCAGTTAACGGCATCATGGCGATCGTTCATGCCGGGATGCGGGCCATTATGGTGCCGGATCTCATGATGCCGACACCGGAGCTTGAAGCCAGACTCTGGGCCAGGTGTGACCGGCTGACAGATATCCTGAGCGTGCTGGATCGACCGGGTAAGACCGAATAAAGGCACCCCGCATGGCGGTGATGCCCGATCAGAAAGGAGGCTGTCCCGTGAATGTCAGGCAAGCCAGCCTGCCCGGCGGAATGTCCGGCCCTACCTCCGGCAAGCTGCTGGTGGTGGATGGGCACAACCTGCTGTTTCAGATGTATTACGGGATGCCAACCCTCATCATAGGCCGGGATGGGCGGGCTGTACAGGGCACATGGAGCTTTGTCGGGGCACTGCTCCGGGTGTTGAAGATGGTGGAGCCCACCCATGCGGTGGTGCTCTTTGACGGGGAGCATCCCAACGACCGTTCGACGCTGGACAGTGCGTACAAGGCCAACCGCTGTGACTACACCGATGCACCCGATGAGGACAATCCCTTCAGTCAGCTTTCTGATGTATATGCCGCCCTGGACTGCCTTGGCATTCGCCATTGTGAGGTGACAGAAGGCGAGACAGACGATATGACGGCCTTTTACATCCGGAGCTGCCCGGAGGATTGGGAGGCGGTCATCTGCTCCCAGGACAGCGACTTCTTCCAGCTCATAGGCCCCCAGGTGCGTGTCCTGCGCTACCGCGGCATGGGGATGGTGCTGTGTGACAGTGACCGCATACAGCAAATGTACGGCGTATTTCCCGCACAGTATGCTGACTTCAAGGCACTGACCGGAGATGCATCCGATCACATAAAAGGTCTCCCCTCGGTCGGGCCCAAGACCGCCGCCGCCCTGCTCTCGGACTTTGGCACGCTGAGAAATTTACTGGACAGAGTGGATACCATCCGACGTCCCGCTCTTCGGGAGACCGTCAGGGCGGGACGGGAGCGTCTGTTGCTCAATCAGCGCCTCATACGGCTGGATCGGGATCTTCCGTTGCCGTTTTCCTTGGACGAGCTAGCCTGCTCACCCGCCGCCCTGACCACGGTCAAGGTGCTGGAGCGGATCGGAGTCATGTGAATATGCGTTGCAGTATCTGAGGGCGGTGAATTTACACTGTCCGCAGATATTTTTGGACATCGGATGTGTCAGTATCCTCCCTCATGTCCCCGCAGCCGCCACATGACCTTCCGGAGCAGCTCCACCGGGAACACCGTGAGGGCCAGCAGGGATGTGAAGGCCAATTCCCCGGCCGTCAGCGGAGCGGTACGCAGGACGGCACCGCCCAAGTAGACAAAGACGATCTGGATGACCAGCACAGCCGACATGATGCCCAGGAAGGCCCGGTTCCGGCCGAGACCGGCCAGTGAATTGAGTCTGTCGGTTCGGGCGTTGAAGCAGTTGAATACCGAGGCAAAAATGAACAAAGCGAAAAAGGCGGTCAGCAGGTATATGTTGTCCGGTGCTGTG
>CAZQAI010000089.1:0-6466 GCA_964591305.1 uncultured Clostridium sp. | reverse complement strand
TTCCACCAGCAGCTGATTGAGTGTTTGCTCCCGCTCATCATGTCCGCCGCCCAGGCCGGTGCCCCGCTGACGGCCCACGGCGTCGATCTCATCGATGAAAATGATGGCAGAACCGGCCTTGCGGGCGGTGTCAAACAGGTCACGCACACGGGATGCACCCACGCCCACATACATTTCCACAAAGTCCGATCCGGAAATGGAGAAGAAAGGGACGTCCGCTTCTCCGGCTACCGCCTTGGCCAGCAGGGTCTTACCTGTTCCGGGAGGGCCCATCAGCAGGACGCCGTGGGGGATCTTGGCCCCGAGGCGTGCAAACTTGGTAGGAGCCTTGAGGTATTCCACGATCTCCACCAGCTCGGCCTTTTCCTCATCGGCTCCGGCCACATCGCGGAAGGTAATCTTGTTCTTTTCTCCGTTCGGCATTCTGACATGTGCCTTGCCGAAACTGGAAATCTTGCCGGCGGGGCCTCCGCCGCTCATCATGGTCTTCATGGCCTTGTAGTACAGGAAGACCATGACCAGAATCAGCAGAATGCCGGGAATATAGGTCACCCACCAGGGAATGGTGTCGACAGGCTCATATTCGGCCCGGGTGATGGTGCCGGATGCAATCTGTGTCAGGATCAGTTCGTCCAGATCCTCATGGAAGTAGTCCACACTGGCCAGGTTATAGGTCTTGATAACCAGACGCTCACTGCCGTCGGTGTCCGTGATGATGTTGCCCTCGGCGTCTTTTGTTACCACCTTCATGGTCAGCATATTATTGTTGCTGACTTCAAACTCCCGGACCTCCTCGTTCTGGAAGTAGGAGATGACCTTGTCATAGGTAAGTGCCTCCTGATCTCCGGCTGTACCGCGGTAGACCAGTGCAATCACCCCGACTATGGCGGCAATAGCCAAGAGGTAACATATGATCAATTTCAGATTACTCTTCATTGAATTCCTCCATTGTTCTCTTCATTTATGTGAGGCAGTGGGACTGCCTATGGACACATAAGGAAAGTATACCACAAGTGTATGAATATAATATGAAGACGGAGCAATTTTCACGTGAAACTTTGAGAAAACTTTTCGGGCAAAAGCTGCAGCTTTATCCCATTTGGGGCTCCGCTTCAAGCCTGGGGTATGCCTTTGGGGCTGTGCCCCGGCTCCGGCAGAGGATTGTCTATTGCTTGTAAATTTCTTCTTTTAAGACGCCCACAAAGGGGAGATTGCGGTACTTCTCGGCGTAATCAAGCCCGTATCCCACCACAAACTCATCCGGAATGACGACTCCGCAGAAATCGGGAGCAAAGGACACCTCCCGGCGTTCCGGCTTGTCCAGCAGGGTGCAGGTGCGGACGCTATGGGCGTTGCGGTGGCCCAGCAGTTCACTCAGGCGTGCCAGTGTGCGGCCGGAGTCCACAATGTCCTCCACGATGAGCAGGTCGGTGTCCGGCAGATCCTCCCGGAGCAGATCAAGGGATATACGTATCTCGCCGGAGGATTTGGTGCCGGCTCCGTAGGAGGAGACTTTCATGAATTCGATCTGCAGCGGCAGGTGTATCTTGCGCATCAGGTCGGCGGCAAAGGGCATGGATCCCTTGAGTATGATGACCAGAACCAACTGCTTGCCGCTGTCCCGGTATGTGTCCTCAATTTCAGCGGCCAGGCGGTCGGTCAGGGCTTCCAGCTCTTGCTGGGTCAGGAGAATTTTCTTGCAGTCCCGGTATAGGACGCAGTCTTGCATCTTCATAGTGTGATTGCCTTTCGTTTGAGGGTTGATGAGTGGGATTCATGCATTTGCCCGGGAGACCAGCACAGTCAGCCGCAGACAGGGCCCGGATACGGGAGCGGGCCAGCCATCCCGGTAGATGGCGGTGGGGAACCAGAGCGGCTCCCCCGGTCCACCGGACGCATCCGGCAGGCAGATCAGCGGCAGGGCGTCCCGGAGGGCGGGGGGAATGTGCCGGTCGCACAGGACTTTTTTCAGCTTTTTGGTCATGCCGTGGGACAACACGGCATCCCCCGGCTGCCGCTGCCGGGCCCACAGGGGGCGGGGCAGACCGGCGGGGAAGACAGCGGAAGCCATGATGCCGTCGCCGACAGAGGGCAAAAGGGGCACGTCGGATTCCTCCCACAGGATCACGGTGTCCGGGTATTCGCCGGGCCAAAAGGTCTGGCCGACAGTCAGGGGCCGGGGAGATGGGCCGGGATGGCCGGTCGGCGGTGGGTCGGTTGTGTATGTGGCTGCCTGTGTGGGAGGCTGAAAGACCAGCCGTCCTTGCCGGACGATCCCCCGCCAGGCGGCGGGCAAATGCGTTTCGCTTCCCTCCCGCCCGGTGCGGACCAGAGCCAGCAGGGCCTCCAGGTGGGCAGCGTTCAGTGTGCGGTCGGCCGAGAGAAGGCCATCCTTCTCCCGGATTGGCATAGCGGCGGGGGGCCCATCTGCGGGCGTCATGGGCTGATCACACATATCGGTCAACACCCGGCAGCGGTACCCATCGGCCAGCAGCCGTTTGGCCAGAGCGGGTGGCAAGGCGGACAGGGCTGTCAGCGACAGCGTACCGTCCTCCCGATCACATACGGCCGTCCTGTGTGACATGGCCAGCTCGGTCAGACAGTCCTCATCCTCCCTGGCGGTCCGACACAGCCGGGCCGCTGTCCGCTGGGGAACACCCGCTCCGTATATCGCTTCCAGCCTAGGAATGACCCCGTGACGCAGACGATTGCGGGTACAGTCATCGCAAAGATTGGTGCTGTCGGTGACAAAATCCAGTCTCATGTCCTGACAGGCGGCCAGGATATCGGCCTTGGTGGCCTCCAGAAGAGGGCGCAGCAGCACGCCTCCCGTGATCCGACGAACCGGGGGAATGCCGCCCAGTCCATGGGTCCCGCTGCCCCGCATCAGCCGGGAGAGAAGGGTTTCCAGCTGGTCATCGGCGTGGTGAGCGGTCAGAAGCACGGGAATATGGCGTTCGCTCATCACCTGCCCGAAAAATTCATACCGCGCCAGGCGCGCTTCCCACTCTAGGCTCCGCCCCGAGAGGGCGGCACGGGCGGGAACATCCACCCGGCTGCTGACATATCCGATCCCCAGCCTGTCCGCACATGCCCGGCAAAAGGCCTCATCCCGGTCGGCCTCTGCTCCCCGGATGCCGTGATGCAGATGGGCTGCTGTGACCGGCATGCCGACGGTGCGGGCATATCGGACGGTCAATTCCAACAACAGCCGGGAATCTGCCCCGCCGGAGAAGGCCACCAACAGCGCCGGAGCCGTAGGCAGCCCGACTTGTTCTGCCAGCAGGGAAGGGAGCGAAAAGGGGATGGTCATGGCAGGAAAGCTCCTTTCTTCCGGTGGTGGACAGGTTACAGGCTGCGATCAGGCCTGGGTGTCTGCGATGGTGCGGAACTTGGTGTACCGCCCGATCCACCCCATTTTCACTGTGCCGGTGGAGCCATGGCGGTTCTTGGCGATGATGACCTCGGCTACGCTGGAGGCCGTGTCGGCGTTGGGAGTGGCACTGTCATTGGTTTTATAGTACTCATCCCGGTAGAGGAACATGACCACATCTGCGTCCTGCTCGATGGCACCCGAATCACGCAGGTCGGACAGCATGGGCTTTTTGTCGGTACGGGATTCCGGACTGCGGGACAACTGGGCACAGCAGATGACAGGCACCATCAGGTCCTTGGCCATGATCTTCATGGCCCGGGATATTTCGGCCACCTCCTGCACCCTGTTGTCAATGCGGTGGTCCGACTGCATGAGCTGAAGGTAGTCGATGACCACCAGCCCCAGATTCTGTACCCGGCGGAGCTTGGCCTTCATGCCGGTGACCGTCATGCCGGAGGTATCGTCGATGAGAATGTTGCATCGGGCCAGCCGGGAACTGGCATTGGCCACGCTTTCCCAATCCTCTGGCTTGAGGGCGCCGGTACGCAGTACATAGCTGTCCACCATGGCCTCGGAGGAGATCATGCGGTTGACCAGTTGCTCGGCTGACATTTCCAGGGAGAAGATGCACACTGTTTTTTGCGTTTTTTCGGCTACATTGGTGGCGATATTGAGGGAAAAGGAGGTCTTGCCCATACCCGGCCTGGCGCCTACCAGGATCAGGTCGGATTTTCCCATCCCGGCCAGAACCTTATCAAGGCCGGAAAAGCCGGTAGAGGTGCCTTGGGAAGCGTCCTTGTTTTCATTGAGCTCCTTAAGGCGGGCATACACATCCCCGATGACCTCCCGGATATGGCGGAAGTTCTTGGTGTCCCGCCCCTGGGCGATGGCGAAGATCTGATTTTCGGCGGAATCCAGCACATGGGCTACCGAGTCCTGCTCGGCATAGGCAGTCTCGGTCACCTCATCGCAGACGTTTATCAGCTGGCGCAGGACGCTCTTGTCCTTGACAATGCGGGCATAATCCTTGATATTCAGGGCGGAGGGAACCACCTCCACCAGCGTCTTGATGTACTGTTCCCCGCCGGATTTGGAGTAAATGCCTTTCTGCACCAGCATGTCAACCAGGGTCACCACGTCAATATCGGAGCTCGTCAGGAACAACTCGTGCATGGCGGCAAAAATCTGCTGATGTTCTTCCAGGTAGAAATCGTTGACCGACACCATGTCGGCAATCTGATTGAAGGATTCGGGGTCGATCAGAACAGAGCCAAGCAGGGATTGCTCGGCCAGCATGTGGAAAGGCATTTTCCGCTGAAGGGGATCCCGGTCGGCACCCGGGGTGCCGTATGTGCTCTCACTCATGGCGACAGGCGGCCTTACTTGCAGACCAGCACATGGATGTGACCCACGATGTCAGCATACAGCTTGACATCCAGGTCATAGCTGCCGTAGGCACGGATGGGGTCGGACAGTTGAATTTTTCGTTTGTCCACTGTGAGGCCATGATCCTTTTCCAGATGCTCGGCGATGTCCTTGGCCGTGACGGAGCCATACAGGCGGCCATCCGCTCCGGAGCTTGCGGGAATCTTGATGAGCAGGGTGTCCAACTTGGCCGCCAGCTCCTTTGCCTCGGCGGTCTCTACCTCCAGCTTGTGCTGCTTGGCAGCCTCCTGTCCCCGGATGTTGTTGAGAATACGGGCATCGGCTTCCACGCCTAGCTTGCGGGGGAGGAGGTAGTTGCGGGCGTATCCGTCCGACACATCGATCACATCGTTTTTCTTTCCCTGTCCCTTGACATCGGTTAATAAAACCACTTTCATAATGATAACCATTCCTTTCTATCATAACGCGGAAATTTTGGGTGGCCCCGGACGGCAAACATGCCACGGCAAACATGCCACGGCAAACAGCCGAGCGCAGTGCCGGCATGGCTGCAGAGACCCGTGACGCGGACGAAGGCCCGCGTCATGCTGCGGTGTAGCACTCCCGGCGGACGTGCAAGGAGGCGGTCTGCTCACTCCCCGTCCCGGAACTGCTCCGGGAACTGCAGACGGTACTCATCGATGGCGGAGCGCAGCATGCTGACCGCCTCCTCCAGTGTGCCGCCCACCTTGGCTCCGGCCATGTCAAAGTGGCCGCCGCCGTCCAGCTTCTCCATGATCAGCTGCACATTGATGCGCCCCTTGGAGCGGGCAGACATGATAACACTCTCTCCCATCACAGCAAGCGCAAAGGATGCCTCCACCCCGCGCAGCGACAGCAGCTTATCGGCGGCCTTGGAGGCTGCCACCCTGTCTTCCGGCGTGGGAGCATGCGCCCGGCTCAGCCAGGTGATGGCAAAGACTCCGGCGTAAAGGCGGGTATGGGAGTCAAAGTCACTGGCCACCATCAGCTCGTCCATCCGCTCGTTGAAAAACTCACGGGCGGTGCCGGTATGGGCGTTGTGGCTGTACAGGTAGCAGGTCACACCAAAGGTCTGGGCACCGGCCGACCGGGTGAAGTTGTGCGTATCCAGCATAATGCCGGCCAGCAGCAGGTTGGCTTCCTCCTTAAGCAGGGTATCGGCATACAGGCTCTGCTCCAGCATTTCGGCCACGATCTCGCTGGCCGAGGACTTGGTCGTTTCAATATAATGAAGGAAGGGATGGAAGGGAAGCTCTCCCACCAGCCGGTGATGGTCGATGACAGCGATGGCGCTGACCCCGTTCTTTTCCGGAATGCACCCCAGCAGGTCAGGAGCCTCCATGATGGCGGGGTTGTTCACATCCGTGAGAATCAGGAGACTGCCGGTGCAGACCGCCTGCCTGGCAGCCGCCTTGTCTATGAATGGACTGTCGCTGCCGCTGTACTCCGGAAGGGAGGACAGGTGCTCAGCGCAAATGCGGAAGGTGTCACAGGTCTTGTTCATGACCAAGCGAACCGGCACTGTTCCGCGTCCGGTGGAGGCTAAAATACTCCGGCAGAGCCGTCCCATCCCCACGACCGACCCGACGGCGTCAAAATCAGGGTCGCTGTGGGTCATAATCAACACATTGTCGCAACAACCCAATTGCCGCTCCAGCAGGTGAACGCTGACCCGGGAGGAAA
>CAZQAI010000088.1:0-6474 GCA_964591305.1 uncultured Clostridium sp. | reverse complement strand
CCTGCTGTAGCGGATTGCAGGTTCAGGGCGCCGCTATCTCCCCGGCTGGTATGGCCTTCTTTCACAGCAGAAGGAGGCTGTTGTAACCATAATATGTCATAATGACTGGAAATCATTTTTGCAAATGCTTTGGGACACAGCCAGTAACCATATGGCAAGCAATCTGTTCTGGCTATGTCTATTATACCACATTCCGCACCCGAATGCAAGGGGTGAGAGCAAGATTCAGAGAAATTTTACATTTCACCGCCCGCCCTCACCCCGTCCATTGACAGAGTTGACAGAGCGCTTTACAGTCTCCCGATCATGCCCCGCAGGTTGCGCAGGCCGGTCTCAATACCGTAGATGCAGTCCTCTGAGCCTTCGAATTCAATGGAGCAATAGCCGTCATATCCGGCCCGGTGCAATACCTTCAGGCACTTCTCCACATTCACATCCCCCTCGCCGATGATAGCGCCCTTGAAGTAGTTGCAGGCACGGGTCTGCCCGTATCCGGGCAGCGGCTCAGCAGATCGGTACATATCCTTGGCATGCACATGGATGGCGTAGGGAGCCACTCTGGATACGGCCGTCACATTGTCCTCGTCCGCGCAGACAAAATTGCCTACATCCACCAGAAGGCCGAAATTGTCATGTCCCACAGCATTAAAGAGCTGCTCCACCCGGTAGCTGTCCTGCGCCACAAAGCCGTGATTCTCCACCGCAGTCCTGACCCCCCGTGAGGCAGCATACTCGGTCACCTGCCGGATGTTGGCCGCCATGGTGGGAAGCATCATGCCAAAGGAACGCGCATTCCCCGTTTTGTCCAATGCATAACAGGCATCGTGGCGCATGACGGTACAACCCAGCAGGGCCGCAATGTCCACCTGCTTCTTGAGACGCTCGACCTCAGCCTTGTCCGCCTCCGGGGAGCCACGGTACAAGCAGGCCCCTATGGTGTATGCATTAATGGTCATGCCGTACTTGTCCGCCTCCTTGCGGAGTTCTCCGGCAAAGGCCACCTGATCTTCATAGGTTGCCCCCGGCATATCCAGAAATTCAATGGCTTCAAAGCCCATATCGTGGGCTTTCTTTACGGTGCCCTTCAAGTTCAGCTTTCCGGCGTTGATATACTGCTGGAAAGAGTAGGAACTGACTGAAATTTTCATATGGTGCACAGTCCTTTCTTTATTATATGATTATATGATCAGCTTTTGATACAGTTATGATCAGCCCTTCATATTGGCCTTGAGATGGTCAATGGCCAGCTTGATGTCGGCGGCGGGATCGTCACCCACCTCCCGCTCAATGGTCAAAAAGCCCCGGTAGCCAATCTCATCCAAAGCCTTGAGGTAGGTGTCAAAGTGAACATGGCCCTGTCCCAGCGGCACCTCGGCAAAGTACTGGATACCCTGGAATTCCCGGGGCACGGGATGTACCACCCCGTAAATATACTCAGGGTTGCCCCGATGAAGCATCACACCGTCCTTGGCATGGGTATGGACAATATACTCCTTCAGGTTATGGACAGCCGCCACCGGGTCGTCCCCCGTGACCATGACTAGGTTAGCGGGGTCAAGGTTGACACCCAGTCCTCGGGAGCCACCCAGAGAGTCCAGGAAAGCTTTGAGGGTTGCCGAGGTTTCAGGACCGGTCTCCACGGCAAAGTGGGCATTGATGGAATCGGCATACTCAGCCAGCTGCCCGCATGCCTCCTGCATGATATGGTACCGTTCATGGGTCGGGTCAGAGGGTACCACGCCGATATGGGTGGTCACGATACCGGCTTCGAGGTCGTTTGACAGATCCAGAATACGCTTGGACTTTTCCACCAAAGAGGGGTTGAGCTCGGCGTCGCCGAAACCGTGTCCCAGGTCTCCGCAAATGGCCGAGAACTTCATGCCGTAGGACTTCACCATGTCCAATATCTCCCGGCGCATGGCGGGGGTCATGTTCTCAGGGGCATGCTCCCCCTGCGTGCAGTACATCTGGATGCCCTTGACACCAAGGGAAGCGGCCTTCTTGACTGCTTCTTTGGTAGGCAGACGGAAAGACTCAAGCATAACGCCAATGGGAAACTGATACATCGAAAGGTTCCTCCTGTATTCATACAGTATTCATGATGGATGAAACGTATTGTTCTGGAATTTTACACACCTATTGTACACGAAAGCAGATGAAATGTCAAGATATTTTGCGTTTTTTACGGAATCCCGATCTCATCTGTTGTTACAGTTCAGCCGGGGAACGGAGGAACGCACAGACCCCCAAAGAACTTTCAATACATGTATGTGCTGATCATTCGATGGCACTTGAGATACAGTGTGGGCAAGAAAGGCAAGCGGACAAGATCATCCATGGCGGCAATACCGTTGGGATCAAAGCCGACCCATTCTCCAGCAGCCCGTCTCATCGAGTTGACCGGTCTCAAGCAGACAGGCGATGGCGTCTATCACGCCGCTGCCGCATATGCCGCAGGGCGTTGTGTGGCCGATGACATAGGCGATCAGCTCTCCATTTTGCACGCTGACAGGTCGATTGCACCCATCTTCCCCGCCATACCCATGGAAAGGCCTGCCCCCTCAAAGGCCGGGCCGGCCGCAGTGGAACAGACATAGAGCGTCTGCTCATGCCACAGCGCCATCTCGCCATTTGTTCCAATATTCACCAGCATCTGGGTGCGTGTTGTATCGCACAGCCTGCCCGACAGCAAGGCCGTCACCAGATCAGCCCCCACGAAAGCAGACACGCATGGCGCCAGATACACGCCGGTATCCGGTACTAAAGAGGAAAATCCCAAATGTCCGGCGGTTACAGTTTCCCCGAACAGGCGCTGTGCCTCAAAGGGTGCGTGGGACAACGGTTCGGTAGAGGTGCAGGTGAGCAGGTGCAGCATCACAGTGTTGCCGGTGATCACCAGACCGTCGATCCCGCCGGAAGGAATTCCGGCTTTTTCTCCCAATTCGAGTAGCATGCCGTCCAGTGCCTGGCAGGTGACGGCGGCGATGGCCTTGTCAGCACCTCCCATGGCGGCCTCAATACGGGAGATCACGTCCGCCCCCCAGCCTGCCTGCGGATTCAGCCGACTGGCCTCAGCCAGAAGCGTACCCTCGGGTGTTGTACAGACGGGCCGCCAGCGTGGTGGTGCCGATATCCACGGCCACGCCATAAGCAGAAAAGGCAGGCCGGATCGGGATGTCCAGCATGTCGCCTGACGTACGGATCTGTCCGGGCATGTCCTCCAGAACCTGTACAGTGCAGTCCCCTTCCATGATGGCACAGCAGGCGAGACGGATCCCCCGGCGGAGATCCGCAGGGGATACATGCTTTTGTTCTGTGTCCGAGGGACTGCTCAACGATCCCGTTGCCATGACACGGCACTTGCCACAGCGGACGTGTCCCCCGCAGGGCATGCCGATCAGCTGTTCCCGTACCAGCGGTCCTTGAGTTTGATTCCGGGTGGTACGGTATATACCGTTCCGTTGACCGTGACAGTTGCCATTCCGATTTCCTCCCATCTACCCGTTACAGTACGAAAAGCATGTCACCAAAGTAAGTAACGGTATTCTGTCCGTTCACATAGTTCATACCGCAGGTGGCGGCGAGGGCTGATACATTCACGCCATATGTCTCCAGAGAAGCCACCGCGCGCTTCGGGTGACGGCAAGGTGATCCTTCCCGTTTGGCACACACCGGGCAAACATGGCATCCGCCGGCTCCCAGGTGCAGAACACGGGCTAAGCCCCGGGCTAAGCCCCGGGCCAAGCCCCGGGCAAGGCCCCCGGCAAAGCAATCCGGCGGATACAACTCCATCATTCTCTGTATAAGAACACTGTGCGTTTCGGCGGCCGCCATGTATGCCCCCTGCATGCAAGCCTGCTCCACCAGTCTGTCAAATAGCGGCATGCGGTCTTGCATAAAACTCCTCCACAGCGGCAAAGAAAGTGCGGATATTCTTCCAGCTGGAAAGAGGTGGAATGTCACAGCCGGAGGAGATGACAAAGTTGGGGTATCCGCAGCACTGCTCCATCACACGCAAGGTAGACAGACGAATGGACTCGGGCGTACCGTTGCAGAATTCCCCGGCGGGATCCACATTGCCCATGACAACGGTATGATCCGGAATGTGGGTGAGCATGTCTGCCATGTGGATGGCATTCCCAAAATGGTAGGCGGCGCCGGTTTCCAGAATGGAATCGATCATCTGAATGGTGCGGGCGCCACAGTTGTGGTAGATCACAATAAAGTGCTCATCCTGCACAGCGTCCACGATCTGCCTGGTATAGGGTGTGGAAAATTCCTCCGCAAGGGTCGGAGACAAGAGCCCGGTCACCGGTTCTGCCAGGACCATACCGTTGGCGCCTGCGGCTTTATAAGCCTTACAGTATTCTATCAGAAAAGCTGTCGCTTTTTCCAATACAATATGCACCATGTCCGGTTCATCGTAGCAGTCGATCATGATCTCAGATACATCCAGCAGTCTGGCGGCCAGGGAAAGACAGGCTCGGCATCGCCTTTTTGACGGGTGAGAGCCGCAGCTCCTCCAACCATGTCCGCATGTTTCTTTCCATTGTTCTATGACCAATCCTTTCAATCCATCAGCCTGCATAGTCGCCGGCGGCGCAGAGTGCCACAGCGGCATCGGACGCACTGGCGGCATCTGATGTGTATTGATCTGCTCCGATTTTCCGGCAGTACTCCTCTGTCACGGGAGCCCTCCGATCATGATCTTGACCTTGTCCCGTATTCCCTTCTCCTCCGCCTTTTTCACCACATCCGCCATAACGCCCATGGTGGTAGTCAGCAGGGCGGAGCAGCAGATGACCTGACAGTTTTGATCCATGGCTGTTCGGTGCTATTCATAACCATACCTCCTTCTGCCCCTCGGAGCATGCGGCTGCAAAACCGGGAACGGCAGCTTGATAAAAAGGAGACCTCTTTGCAGAGGTCTCCTCATTTCGGCCTATCCGGTCAAGATAAGCCATATCCGGTATCATGAGTGACGGGCAGACAGCACGTTCTTCTCGTACTCCTCGATCTCCTTGAACCAGCATGCACAGCCGCACATATTGTTGCGGGCGCAGAATTCGTTCCAGACATCGCCGATGGGCAGCAGCTTGTTCTCCTCCTGAAGCATGAGCAGCCTGGAGAAGTCTCCTTCATCCTGCAGCTTCTTGAGCTGCTCATTGGGCGTCAGCAGAGCATTCAAAATGGCTTTCTGCACATTGCGCATACCGATGACCAGAGCCCCCACACGGTTGATGGAAGCGTCAAAGTAGTCGGTGGCCAGGAAGACACGATCCAGCGCGTTGCAACGCACCACTTCCTTCATCATCTCCCGGGTCTCATCGTCATAAGCGACCACATGGTCGGAGTCCCAGCGGATGGGGCGGGTGATGTGCAGAGCAATCTTGTCGTTGAAGCACAGCAGGGCGGGGATCTTATCGGACACCACCTCGGTCGGATGGTAGTGACCGTTATCCATCAGCGGTGTAATGCCACGGGTCATGGCGTAAGACAGCGCGAACTCAGCAGAACCGACCGTGTAAGCCTCCACACCGATGCCGAAGACCTTGGATTCCACGGTGACATACACCTTGGATCTGTCGTAGCCGCAGCCGATGATCTGGTCAATGGAGTCTGCATAACGCATACGGGGGCCCATCCGGTCTGCAGGCACATCCTTGAAGCCGTCACCGGTCCATATGTTCATGACGCAAGGATATCCCGTCTCATTGGCAAAGTACTCGGAGATGCGGATGCAAGCGATGCCGTGACGAATCCAGAATGCACGGATCTCCTCATCAGGGCTGGACAGCGTCAGGCCATCAGCCTTGGGATGGGAGAAGAAGGTGGGGTTGAAGTCCAGCCCGCAGTGATGAGCCTTGGCGAACTCAACCCATCTCTTGAAGTGGCGGGGCTCGATGGTGTCACGGTCGATGGTTTCGCCGTCTTCCGCAATGGCATAATTGGCATGCACATTGATTTTGTGCGTACCGGGAATCAGGGACAGAGCCTTGTCCAAATCGGCAAACACCTCATCAGGGTTGCGTGCGCCGCCAGGGTAATTTCCGGTGGTCTGGATACCACCGGACAGAGTGCCGGTACCCTCAAAGCCACGGACATCATCTGCCTGCCAGCAGTGCATGGAAATGTGAGTCTCCTGGAGCTTGGCCAGAGCGGCCTCGGTGTCCACGCCGACCTTGGCATAGATTTCTTTGGCTGACTGATAGCGTTCGTTCTGATTCATATGAACCTCCTGAAAATTAGTAACATTGGAAGTACGCTGGGGACAGCACCTCTTGATCCTCGGGCTGTCACATGGATGTACATGCTCATTATACCGCATCTTGTGCATTTTGGCAAGGGGTTTTTTCAAAATAGTTTTGTAAAAAAAGCGAGAGGATGTTACAGTTCAGCCGGGGAACGGAGGAGCGCCCGGGGGCTTCTTGAAAGAAGCCCCCCGAACCCCCAAAGAACTTTCAATACATTTAT
>CAZQAI010000087.1:0-6649 GCA_964591305.1 uncultured Clostridium sp. | reverse complement strand
GAGAGCATATCCGGGTGTATCGTCACCGTGCGGCTGTACAGCCCGCAGGGATTACGGTCAGGCACATAAGGCGGATCAACGGGAATGGGGTAGAAAGCGTTGACATAGTTGGGCGTGTCATAATCCCGCCCCGCGACAGTCTGCCAGGAGCGGGGGACCTCCATGCTGTCCACCCGATGGGGCACAAAACCCGGCTCAGTAAACTCCGGCACGTCGGCAAGCGAGGGATAAAAGGTAAAATTCCAAACCCCACACAGATTCACCAGGTATTCGCTCCCGGCCCGGTTGCCCTGCATGGCGGTCGCTTCACTCTCAAAAGGCACAAAGTAAGCGCGGGGGGCCTCACAGCCCACATGGAGCA
Organism: uncultured Clostridium sp.; assembly: GCA_964591305.1. GTDB lineage: Bacteria > Bacillota > Clostridia > Oscillospirales > CAG-272 > CAMEON01. The sequence continues at coordinate 6,288 of CAZQAI010000087.1, read as the reverse complement.
TATGCGGATTCTGGTGGTAGTTGGCATTTTCAATAAATTCGTTCATATGTACGCTTCCTTTCAGGAGGGTATGTGACCTGCGGATATGATGATATGATACCATAATCGTGCCGGAAAGTCAAGCGCCTCCTTTCACTCTTTTATGAAATTCAACGTTACGGGTTACAGTTCAGCCACCCTCTATAGTACGCTCCCTTTTCTACTGTAGAGTGGGGCGAGGGGCCCCGCGACTGCGTTTAGGTTATGTTGGGTGCCATGAACGCCGGTTTTCCGGAAAAGTCATCACGATAAATTCAATACATAAATGTATTGAAAGTTCTTTGGGTGTCCGGGGGACTTCTTTCAAGAAGCCCCCCGGGCGCTCCTCCGTTCCCCGGCTGAACTGTAACTTGGTTCATGCTTTTGCCTTGTGAAATTCAAGGAAACCCATTTACAAATTCACTGAGTTGTGGTAAAATAAAGGGGATCATCTGAGCAGGAGAGGGGGGAAAATGCATGCGTCTCGACAAATTTCTCAGTCTGTGTGGCAAGGCCAGCCGCACGGACACAACCAGGGCGGTACGGGCTGGGGAGGTACTGGTCAACGGCGCCCCCGCAGGGCGGGCCGACCGCCAGGTCAACCCCGACACCGACGCCGTGACATGGCGAGGAGAGGCGGTGGTCTACCGCGCCCATACCTACATCATGCTGAACAAGCCGGACGGCGTGGTCAGTGCCACCGAGGACAGGGTGCGGGGGGAGCAGACCGTGCTGGATCTTTTGCCGGCAGAAATGACCCGCCTGCGCCCTTCCCTGTTCCCCTGCGGACGCCTGGATAAGCACACGACCGGACTTGTCCTTCTGACCAACAACGGCCCCCTGGCCCATCGCCTGCTGGCCCCGGCCAACCATGTGGACAAGAGATATGCGTTCACGGTCAAGTTCCCCCTGTCAGACGAGGACATAATCGCCCTTGAGACCGGCGTGGACATACCGCTCAAGGACAGCGACGGCAACATGACAGCCGGGTACAGGACTGCGCCCTGCCGTCTGGAGCCGGACAACCCCGCCCGCCCCAGGGAAGGCCCGCGAAGCGGCTGCATCATCCTGCATGAGGGCAAGTATCACCAGATCAAGCTCATGATGGAGGCGCGGCATAACCAGATCACTTCCCTGTGCCGGCTGTCCTTCGGCCCTCTGGCACTGGACGGCTCGCTGCCGCCGGGTGCCTGGCGGCTGTTGACAGACGAGGAAACCGCCAGGCTGGAATCCTACGGAAGAGCATAACCCGATTCATGGCCTCCGCATCATGCACCGCAGATGCGGTGGGCCCCCAGAATAGGAGAAATTGTTATGGCATCTATGAACAAATTCATGATCACGCACTGGTGCGGCGTGCCGCACAAATTCATCCGTCACCCGGATGGCACGCTGGCCGTGGAACGCTTTGAAGAAATGATGGCTTCCGGCATCAACGTGATGGCCGCTTACGACTACGGGTATGAAACCAACTGTCAGATGCTGGCCGCCTGCGGAAGGTTGGGTCTGCGTGTCACACTGAGCGATGACCGGATCAGCCGGGCTATTGGCGACAGAGAGCACCGGCGGGAGCTGTTGGAGGCTGTGGTACGGGATTATGCCGGATACCCTGCTCTGCTGGGGTACCATATTGTGGACGAGCCCAACAGCGGCTCCTTCCCGGCTCTGGCTGCCATCCGGGACATTCTGCATGAGCTGGACCCTGTCCACGAGGCATATATCAACCTGTTCCCCAACTACGCTTCGTCAGAGATGCTGGGCAACCCTACTTATTATGACCATGTGGAGCAGTTCGTCCGCCAGGTCAGGCCGGAGATCATCAGCTACGACCACTACCACTTCATCAAGGGCGAGCCAATGGAGAAAAAGCAGATCGATGATGTACGGGAGAATCAGATTTATGAGGCCGCCTTTCAAAAGGTGGAGCGTCCCGGTTTCTTTGACAATATCGAGGATGTACGAGCCGTGTCCTTACAGACAGGCGTGCCCTTCATGATCATCATTTTGGTAGTAGAGCACGGCCCCTACCGCAATCTGACCGAGGCGGAGCTGCGCTGGGAAGTCTTCCAGTCCCTGGCCTACGGTGTCAAACGCCTATCCTACTTTACCTACTGGACCCCCGGCGTAGACACGGAAGAAGGAGACAGTATGTGGCACTGGAAAAACGGCATGATCTCCAAAACAGGAGAGCAAACCGGCCACTACCGCATGGTGCAGTGCATCAACCGGGACCTGGCTGTTCTGGGTGATCTGCTCCTTCCCTACCGCTCTCAGGCTGTTTTCCATCTGGGGCAGGTACCGGATCAAAAGGTTGCCTACTGGCCCGGCGCATACGGCCCCGTGACCTCCCTTTCCGCCGAGCACATCACCGCCGGATTTTATGAGGGCGGTCTGCTGCTCCTGGCCAACAAATCGTATGAGGCCGATAGCCCGGTGGCCTTCACCGCCGCCGAGGGACAGCGGGTCATGCATTTTGATAAGGCGGCCGGTATATGGAAAGCCTTGACACCGGTGAACGGCGCATACCGTCTGACCCTGAGTGCCGGGGACGGAGAGCTGATCCGGCTGGATTGATCCCGTCATAACACATATAATCTTTGCTCCGCAAGCCATGCTTGGCGGAGCAAAACCAGCTCCAATTTTGCAAAAAGGAAGCTTTCGCTGCGCGAAGGCTATGGTCATATTTATGGACATCATTCAAAAGCTTTCCGAAAGCTTATCTCTCAGGCGCGAACAAGTTGAAAAAACCATAGCTCTCATTGACGAGGGCAATACCATTCCCTTCATTGCCCGCTACCGTAAAGAGGTAACCGGCAGTCTGGACGACAATGTGCTGCGTTCCTTGGACGAACAGCTGAATGCCCTGCGGAATCTGGAAAAACGCAAGGAAGAGGTGCGTGGACTGATCGAAGCCCAGAGCAAGCTGACAGAGGAGGTGGCCGCCGCCATTGAACGGGCGGTCACCGTCACTGAGGTGGATGACATCTACCGGCCCTTCCGTCCCAAGAGAAAGACCCGAGCCTCGGTGGCCCGTGAGCGGGGATTGGAGGATCTGGCCCTTCTCATCCTGGCCCAGGAAACAGATTATACGCCTTCCCTTGAAAAACAGGCACAGGCCTTTGCCGACCCCGAGCGTGAGGTGCCGGACACCGCCGCCGCCTTGCGGGGAGCCATGGACATCATCGCCGAGGAGGTGTCGGACAATGCGGAGTACCGCAAGAGTCTGCGTTCTCTGACATTGGAATACGGGTCTCTGGTCGTAAAGGGCGCCCGGGAAGAGGATTCGGTGTACAGAAATTACTACGACTATACGGAAGCCCTGAAAAAGATTCCCGGCCATCGGGTGTTGGCCATCAACCGGGGGGAGAAAGAGGAGTTTCTCAAGGTGACATTGACAGTTCCGGAGGAGGTGGTGCTCAACTACCTGTACAATCAGGTCATCACCAACGCCAAGTCTCCGGCATCCCAGTACATGACCGCGGCCGTCACCGACAGCTACAACCGTCTGATCGCCCCCTCTATCGAGCGGGAAATCAGGAACGACCTGTTTGACAACGCCTGTGAGGGAGCCATCAAGGTCTTCTCGGATAACCTCAGCCACCTGCTCATGCAACCACCCCTGAAAGGCAAAACGGTGCTGGGCTTCGACCCCGGATATGCCCACGGCTGTAAGCTGGCGGTAGTGGACAAGACAGGCAAGGTGCTAGACACTGCCGTGGTCTACCCCACCATCAAGCCCCGGGCCGAGGAGGCCGCACGCACAGTCAAGCGGCTGATCCGCACCTACCACGTGGATGTGGTGGCCATCGGAAACGGCACAGCCTCCCGGGAGAGCGAGGCCTTCATCGCCGATATTCTCCGACAGACCGAGGTTCCCTGTAAGTACATCATCGTCAGCGAGGCTGGCGCCTCTATTTACTCGGCCTCGGAGCTGGCGGCAGAGGAATTTCCGGAGTATGATGTCATGCAGCGTTCCGCCGTGTCCATCGCCCGCCGACTTCAGGATCCGCTGGCGGAGCTTGTCAAGATCGATCCCAAGGGTATTGGCGTGGGGCAGTATCAGCACGACATGAAACCTGCCCGGCTGGACGAGGCATTAGGTGGCGTGGTGGAAGCCTGCGTCAATTCTGTGGGAGTGGACGTCAACACAGCCTCCTACTCCCTGCTGTCCTACATTGCCGGCATCAATCTGACCGCCGCCAAAAATATCGTGAAGTATCGGGAGGAAAACGGAGAGTTTGCCACCCGTGCCCAGCTGACCAAGGTGCCCCGCATCGGGGCCAAGGCTTTTGAGCAATGCGTCGGCTTTTTACGCATCCCCGGCGGCAAGGAGATTCTGGACAATACAGGCGTTCATCCGGAGTCCTATGACAGCACCCGTGCGCTCCTTGCCATGTTTGGATATACCGAAGAGGATGTCCGGATCGGCCACATGGGTGAACTGAGAAAGAAGGTGCAGAACAAGGGTGTCGGCTCTGTCTGCGAGTCTCTGGGTATCGGCGAGCCCACCCTTATGGACATCATGGCCGAGCTGGAAAAGCCGGGCCGGGACATCCGGGACAGCTTTGACGCCCCGGTTCTGCGGGAGGATGTGCTCTCCATGGAGGATCTCAAGCCTGACATGATCCTCACCGGCACGGTGCGCAATGTCACCGACTTCGGAGCATTTGTGGATATTGGCGTCCATCAGGACGGCCTGGTTCACATTTCCCAGCTCTGCGACCGCTACATTAAACACCCCTCTGAGGCGGTGTCCCTGGGGGATGTGGTCAAGGTCAAGGTCCTGGCCGTGGATGTCGGAAAAAAGCGTATCTCGCTGACCATGAAATTCAAGGAATGATACCGATCCGCCCGGCTGAGTCATATGACCGTCGGTGCCGGTATGACGAAAACACCTGCCGTCCATACAGGATAGCGGGTGTTTTCGTATATCAAGGAGGAATTTGGATATGGATTTTATCAAAGAATTTATCTCTGTATACGGAACTACTATCCTCTATTCAGTTCTGACTGCAATCGCCGGTTATCTTGGTATCGTCGTTAAGAATCTGTACGGCTTTAAACTCAACATTATGCAGAGTATGGTTGCATCCACGTTTATTCATGAGGGCACCTCTTATTCCGGCTATGTCTACGTTGGCGAAAACGGCGAAGAGATCTTCTTTAAGAAGAGCGATACTCAGGTATGCTGCGACTCCAACTCTCAGTGTTACAATCTCTATGAGGACGTAAACGGCGGCGATATGCTCTACGATCCCGTTCTCCTTACGCTTAAGCAGGGCGAGGATACGTATCAGTTTGATGCCTCCGGCAGACTCATCAAGATCACCGACGCATCGGGCAACCACATGGACATCACCTACACCTCTAACCGTATTACCTCTGTAACCGACGGTGCGGGACGTGAGTTTGGCTTTACGTACAATACAAGCGGTCAGCTCCTCTCCATTGTAGCTCCCGATCTTACTGCGATCAACTACACCTATACGAGCAATTTGCTCACAGGCATTTCTTACCCCGACGGCAAGAAGGTAGTTATCGCATACTCCTCGAATAAGCCCACGAGCGTAACGCTTCAGGATGCAAACGGCGCACAGGTCTACAAAGTAGCGTATACCTTCAGCAGCAACCGCCTTGCAAGCGTGACGGAATATGGCGCTGACAACACCATTGGCGCAAAGTCCACCTATTCCTACTCTGTTGCATCTGCGAGAACTCTCGTAACGACTACCGAGCAGAAGGATGAGGGCGAAGGTGAGACTGCGAACAACGTGATCACGACCACCTACACCTTCGATGATGACGGCAATATCGTCAGCGAGTACGTTTACTCTACCGATACCGGCAAGGTTGGCGGTGATGGCGAGGAAAGCGGAATCAATCCTCACTCCGGCGACGGCGGTGCAGGTATTGTAAGCAATATCAACAACCTCCTGACAGGTCACAACTTTGAGGCTCTTACCGCTTGGTCGGAAATGCCCGCAAACTGTGGCGATCTCTATATCAGCAACTATGCATACGAGCCCTACGCTAAGTTTGGTAAGAAGATTCTCCGAATGCAGTCCTACAATGCAGACTGCGGTGAAAACGGAGTATACCAGGTAACAAATACCCTTCCCGCAGGTCAGTACACCTTCTCCGCATATCTCCGTGTGCTTTCCGCATTCAGCGGAACAGATGCGGGCACATTTATCCGTGTAACCGATACCGCAGGCAATATTCTCGGTGTCAGCGAGCATCTCACCAAGTACGATAGCGAGTACACTCGTC
>CAZQAI010000086.1:0-6756 GCA_964591305.1 uncultured Clostridium sp. | reverse complement strand
CAAAGGATTTCTCTCCGACAATATAGCTGTAAAATGCATACGTTTTACCGGCACTGGCCAGTCTGCTGCTGTTAAAGTCACCGGAGAGAAACATGGGGCGGTCCTGTCCCAACCCGGCGGCAAAAGTCAGCAGAATCTTGATCTGCTGTTTACGGATGCTGTTGCCGGTGGAGGAATCGTTTTGGCCGTTGTGATCCAGATGGGTGTTCAAATGGATGAATTCCGTCCCTGTCACCTTATCCCGCAGGATGACCCAGGTGCAAATCCGGGGATAATTGGCGCCCTCCACGGCAGAGCCAACCACATCCGGTGTGTCGGACAGCCAGAAGGTGCCGCTGTCCACAAGATCGAACTTGTCAGCCCGGTAGTATATGGGATTGGCCTCGCCGCCGCTGGTGCGGGGTTCACCCACGCTGGCGTAGGAGTCGTTGAAGACATAGCCGTCCAGCCACGCACGCCATGTGGGTGTCACCTCCTCCATGCCCACCACATCCGGCTGCAGCTGATCAATCAGTGTCCTGTACATTTCGGATCTGGCAGCGAGAGGTGCCTGATTGCCGTTCTCGGTCTGGATGTTGAATTGAAGCAGACGCAGGGTGTACTCCTCCACGGTTCTGTCCTCCACGGGGTAGACATCCGGCGTGATGTACCCGGCGGCCTCCTCGGCGGTACACAAGCGAATGCCACTCACCAGCATACTCTCACCGTCCCCTCCGGCCAGCAGCTCGAAGGACAGGCGGAACATGTTCAGCTGCGCGGCGTCCTCAAGCCCCGTCAAGTCAAAGCAGATGGACTGCCAGCCGTCTCCGACAGGCAGGCGGGACATCACAGGCGTGCGTTTCGCCTCGGTGTCACTCAATGCGGCGCAACCCATGAGCTGCAAGGTCCGGTTATGGACATGCTCCGCCTTGACTGTCAGAATGACACAAGGCTTATCCGCCAGGCTGACGGGCGCCACACCGGCGGCTCGGCACAGGCTTTCATATTTAAAGAACACAAGGGGCGTTACGGTATCAGCCGCCGTGATATCCGCAGAGGACAGGCGGACGACACGGCCTGCTTCGGGATCCTCAGCCAGCTCCACCGTACAGTTGCGATTCCTTTGGAAGAAGGACAGAAGGTCAAGATCGCCCATACTGTTGAATCGGATATCGGCGGGATCGATCACCACGCCGGGCGCTTCTGTGGATGCTTCCGTGGGTGCCTCGGTCAACGGATCGGTTTCGGACGCCGCCGGACTCGCGGATGCTTTGGAAGAAAGCTCGCGATCTGTCTCGGCATCTGTTGCTGCATCCGGTCCGCTTTCCGTACAGGCTGTCCATGTGACAACGCAGCAAAGCACAAGGACTGCCGCAGTCAGCCAAAAGAGAGGGCGTTTTCTGTCATGTCGTTTGATCATGGTAAAATTCCTTTCACAATCATATAATTTAATTCGGGGTGCGCTGCCAAGCCCGTACCTCCCAATCAGAATATTCTGACCCCATGGGCTGTCAGGACTTCACAAGCTTTTTGGTTGTCGTCTACACGGAGGACCACGCAGGCCCGACCATGAGAGGGCATCAGGAACGCATAGGAGTACTCAATGTTGAGCCCGGCCGCCGTCAGAAAGGCCACCACTTGGGCCAGCCCTCCCGGCTCATCGGGAATCTCCACAGCGGTCACATCATTCTGCGCAATAACGTATCCAGCCGCCCGAAGAGTCGCACAGGCGGTATCATGCTCCCGCACAATCAGACGCAGGATGCCGAATTCCCGGGTGTCGGCGATGGCCATGGCCCGCATGTCCACCCCGGCCTCGGCCAGTACCTTGACAGCCCCCTCCAACGCCCCGGCCTTGTTCTCCAGAAAAACGGATATCTGTTTGGTAAACATAGGGAATCTCCTGTTATAATATATTTGCCATCCGGATACAACAAGCCAGTTGTACACGGTAGGTTCTCATTCCTAAGCTACAATAGAAGGGCGAAATGGACTGGCGAAATTCTCCTTGGGCTGAAACGCCCGTGTGAAAGACAGTCATCCATCCTTCTATTGTAGCGTTCGGTTTCAGCAGGTTGAGCTACCACGAACCCGTGCTGCGCTCGCATCACCCAACAGATTGAATCGGCAATGAGAAAAGGATGGTACCCATTTCAGTAAATTCAAAAAAGCAGGAGTGTTGAAAGAAATGAACGCAGTAGGAATTGATGTGTCCAAAGGCAAGAGCATGATAGCCGTCATGCAGCCCTTCGGGGTTGTAGCAGCCTCGCCCTACGAGGTTTGGCACACCGAGAGTGAACTCAAGAAACTGGCAAGCTTTCTGAAAAGCCTTCCCGGTGAAACCAGAGTGCTCATGGAGAGTACCGGACGATATTATGAACCCATCGCCGACTATCTCCACGAAGCAGGATTATTTGTATCCGTGGTCAATCCCATGCTGGTACATGACTGAGGGACTTCTTGAAAGAAGTCCCTCTGGACTCTTCAAGAACTTTCTGGCAGGAATTTCTAATTGACGAGCAGAATACACCACAAAGGAACGGAGAGCACCGGACTTCCAAAACTTTAAAGCTGGATATCTCTTGATTTGACATAAAGTTTTCGGGATTCTTAAGAACCTTTTTCAAAAGGTTCTTAAGCGGGGCTCGGGGCAGAGCCCCGAAGAAGTACTTCAATCTGTCTGCGATCAATCCACCAGCTTCCGCCTGTCGATGACACGGACAGCCTTGCCCTCGCTCCGGGCGATAGTCTTAGGTGCCACCAGATGAACCACGGGGTTGATGCCCAGCATGGTCTTGATGGCTCCGGCCAGCTTGCTCTCGGCGGCGGTCACGCCCTTGACGGTATCGGTAAACTGCTGCTCATTCAGTTCCACATACACATCCAAGGTGTCGGTGTTGTTGGCCCTGTCCACCTCAATCCGGTAGTTGGGAGCGTAACCCTCCTGGAGAAGGACGGTTTCAATCTGGGACGGAAACACATTGACGCCCCGGATGATCAGCATGTCATCGCTCCGGCCCATGGGCTTGCTCATACGGACAAAGGTACGACCGCAGGAGCAGGGGGTGCGGTCAAGCACGCAGATGTCCCGTGTGCGGTAGCGGAGCAGGGGGAAGGCTTCCTTGTCCAGAGAGGTGAACACCAGTTCACCCTTTTCGCCGTCGGGCAGAACCTCCCCGGTGTCCGGGTCAATGATCTCGGCCAGGAAGTGATCCTCGTTGATGTGCATGCCGTGCTGCTCCTCGCACTCAAAAGACACTCCGGGGCCGCTGGTCTCGGTGAGGCCGTATATATCATAGGCCTTGATGCCCAAGGATTTTTCAATATCCCGGCGCATTTCCTCCGTCCAGGGCTCGGCGCCGAAGATTCCGGCCTTCAGCTTGTTGTCTTGCGGCTTGTAGCCCTTATCCTTCAGCGCCTCCCCAAGGTAAGCCGCATAGGAAGGGGTGCAGCACAGGATGGTGGCTTCCAGATCCAGCATGAACTGCAACTGGCGCTCGGTGTTGCCGGAGGACATAGGCAGGGTCAGACATCCCACCTTGTGGGAACCGCCGTTCAGTCCAGGGCCGCCGGTGAACAGGCCGTAGCCATAGGAGACCTGGCACACGTCCTCCCGGCTGCCTCCCGCCGCCACAATAGCCCGGGCACAGCATTCCTCCCACAAATCCACATCCTTCTGCGTGTAGAAGGCCACCACCCGGCGTCCCGTGGTGCCTGAGGTGGACTGAATCCGCACACAGTCCGCCCGGGGTACTGCCAGGTATCCGTCCGGATACTCATCCCGCAGGTCGGCCTTGGTCAGAAAGGGCAGCTTGTGCAGATCCTCGACCCCCCGGATGTCCTCCGGGGTCACGCCTGCCGCCTCCATTTTGGCCCGGTACGGAGCCACATGCGCCCATACACGTCTGACCTGCCTGACCAACTTCTCATTCTGCATCCGCCGAATTTGCTGCGCCGGCATGGTCTCGGCTTCGGGCTGATAGTATCTCTTGCCCGCCTTTGGTGTGTCCATCTGTATTCATTCCTTTCCTGATCAAGTTCTTGCGGTTCCGGATTCCCTTACGCTTCCCGGCCGAGTGCAAAGGCAGCCTTGTTCATATCCACAAAGCGAGGCTTGACACAGGCCTCTATGGCATCCATCCACTTTTCCTCGGAGATGTGGGGGAAGTAACGGGACAGGTGTCCCAGCAGCACCAGATTCACCGCCTTGGGTGAGCCGGCCCGGCAGGCCAGCTCCAGAGCATCCATAGCGTCCACCTGTACGCCCCGCTCCCGCAGACTGTCCAGCACCCCATGAGGGTAGTCCGCCGTCCCGGTGATGACAGGCATAGGGTCGGTCTCCCTGTCATTGACTATGATCCTCCCTCCGATCCGCAGGCAGAATGCCCATCGGGCGGCCTCCAGCTTTTCAAAGGAGACCACGAAATCGGCCTCCCCCTGATCGATGATGGGGGAATCCACCCTATCGCCCCAGCGGACATAGGTGACCACGCTGCCACCCCGCTGGCTCATGCCGTGTACCTCAGACACCTTGACATCGTACCCTTGCTCGCAGAGGAGGTGTCCCAACAGCTTGCTGGCCAGCAGGGTGCCTTGTCCGCCCACGCCGACGATCATGAGATTTGTTGTCTTCCTCATACTGTTTGCCCCATCCTTTCCGAATTCTGACGGATAGCCCCGAAGGCGCAAAGCTGGCCGCACACGCCGCATCCCACGCACAGCGTATTGTCCACAGCAGCCTTGCTGTTCTCCATATGTATGGCGGGACAGCCCAATTTCATGCACTTCTTACAGCCTCGGCAGCTGTCCCGGTCGATCCTGACCGGTTCCCGGGTCTTGACATACTTCAGAAGGACGCAGGGACGGCGGGATATGATCACGCTCGGTCCCCGGTAGGCCAGCTCCTCTTCCAGCGCCTGCTCACAGGCGGCCAGATCGTAGGGGTCGACCACCCGCACCCGCTCAATGCCGATGGCCCGGCAAAAGGCCTCCAGATCGACCTTGGCGGCCGGGTCACCGTGGATATTGTATCCGGTGGAGGGATTCTGCTGGTGCCCTGTCATGCCGGTGATGCTGTTGTCCAGAATGATCACCGTGGAGTTGGAGGCGTTATAGGAGATATTGACAAGCCCTGTCATGCCGGAATGCATGAAGGTGGAATCCCCGATCACGGCCACGGTGCGCCCCTCTGTATCTCCGCCGCCGATCTTATTGAAGCCATGGATACCGGACACGGACGCCCCCATGCACAGCACCGAATCCACCGCATTCAGTGGCTGGGCCGATCCCAGGGTGTAGCATCCGATGTCCCCGATCACGGTAATCTTATGCCGGGCCAGCACATAAAACAGGCCCCGGTGAGGGCACCCGGCGCACATGACGGGCGGGCGGACAGGTATCGCTTCCTCCGCCGACACCGTGGCGGGCAAGGGCAGACCCAGGACTCTGCGGATCAGATTCTGGGAGAACTCACCCTCCAGGGGGAAGAGGTTCTTGCCCTCCACCGGGAGGCCGAGTGCCCTGATGTGGGTCTCGATCACCGGGTCGAGCTCCTCAACGACCACAAGTCTGTCCACCCGGGCGGCGAAATCACGGATCAGCCTCTCAGGCAGAGGATGGACAAGGCCCAGCTTGAGAATGCCCACGCTGTCGCCGAACACCTCCCGGATGTACTGGTAGCAGGTACCTGAGCAGACAATACCCAGCCCGGCCCGCTCTCCCGGCATCTCCACGCGGTTGAGGCCGCAGGTTTCGGCATATGCGGTCAACGCCCGGGTGCGGGCTTCCACCGCCGGGTGGCGGCGGATGGCGTTGGCGGGCGCCATGATGTACTTGGCCGGATTCTTGACATAGGGTTTTATGTCAACCTCCTGCCGTTCCCCCGTCTCGGTCAGGCTCTGGGAATGGGACACGCGGGTGCACATGCGGAGCAGCACCGGCGTGTCGAATTGCTCGGACAGCTCAAAGGCCCGCATGGCAAAGGCGCGGGACTCGGCGGCATCCGATGGCTCCAGCATGGGAACCTTGGAGGCAATGGCATGATGGCGGGAATCCTGCTCGTTTTGAGAGGAATGCATCCCCGGGTCATCGGCCACGCAGATCACAAGCCCCCCGTTGACGCCGGTGTAGGACATGGTATACAGTGGGTCGGCGGCCACATTCAGGCCCACATGCTTCATGGTGCAGGCCGCCCGTGCCCCGGCTAAGGAAGCCCCGAAGGCGGCCTCCAGCGCCACCTTTTCGTTGGGTGCCCACTCGCAGTACACCTCCGGATAGGTGGCCATGACCTCTGTGATTTCCGTGGACGGTGTGCCCGGATAGCCGGACACAAACCGGCATCCCGCCTCATACAGCCCCCGGGCAACCGCCTCGTTGCCCAGCATCAGCTTTTTCTTCATACGGTACTTCGTTTCCTTTCTGTGACAGCGGATCTGTCGCACAGCCGGGACTCTCTGCCGGGTTCGGTTCGCCATGAGGCAAAGAACCATCATATGCCATATCTCTATACGGAACCCCGCCCGTATTCCTATTATAGCGTTTTGCCGCGGACTTGTCAAGAGACATTGTGCTTATTTACAAAAAAACGCCGTGTTTTCTTTCTTTTTTGAATAGCTATTGCATTTTTCCCGGAAGAGGCGTATAATGAGGGCACAGGCTGTCGCCTGCCACTTTGAAAGTTCTTGAAGAGTCCAGAGAAACTTCTTTCAAGAAGTTTCTCTGGTGTTCCCCGTTCTCTGACGTTCCTTTTCTGGGGCTCCGCCCCAGGCCCCGCCAGAA